>JANOIK010000130.1:0-2630 GCA_031407585.1 Planctomycetota bacterium
CGCCCGGTTCGGCCGCCTGCAGGCGAGCGGTCATCTTGCGGGACTGGCTGGGGTCGACGCGCGGGTCGTTGGCGCCGGTCAGGAACAGCACGGGCGGATAGTCGACGCCGTCGCGCACGTTGTGGTACGGCGAGTACGCCCGCATCGCGGCGAACTGCGCGGCGTCCTTCACCGTGCCGAACTCGGTGACGTTGAACGCGCCGTTGGGCGAGAGCTCAACGCGGAGCATATCGTAGATGCCGACGCTGGAGACGACCGCGCGCGGCAGCTCGGGATGCTGCGTGAGCGTAGCGCCCATAAGCAGCCCGCCGTTGGAGCCGCCGATGATCGCGAGCTTCTCGCTGGACGTGTAGTGCTCGTCGATCAAATGCTGAAGCACCGCGGCAAAGTCGTCGAACACGTTTTGCTTCTTCGTGAGATTGCCCTCGAGATGCCAGGCCTCGCCGTACTCGCCGCCGCCGCGGACGTTGGCCGTGGCGACGACGAACCCGTGATCGAGCAGCACGCGGTTGAGCGCCCGAAAGCCCGGCGGGATATTCACGCCGTAGCCGCCGTACGCGGTGGCGAGGCACGGGTTCGTGCCGTTCTTAAGCGTCCCCTTGCGGTAGATGATGTTCACCGGGACGCGCGTGCCATCCTTCGACACGGCGAACTCTCGCACCACCTCGGCGTCGTCGAGATCGACCGGTTCGTCGGTTCCCAGCACTGTGCGCTTCGCCTCGCCGGTCGCGGCGTCGAACCGATGCACCGCCGGCGGCTGCACGTACGAGCCCATCTCGAACAGCACGTTGTCGCCGTCGAGTTTGGCGATGTGTGCGACATTGGCGACCGGCGCCTGTGGCGGCGCGGTCTGTTGCTTGCCTTCGAAATCGAAGACGCGGATCTCGGACGGCCCGCCGAGCTGATACACGAGATACAGTCGCGACTCGGTCACGATGAACGTGTTGGCGTGCCAGAACGAGTCGACGATCGTGTCTTCGCCTTCGGGCACGATGAGCGCGCCGTTGGGCACGTCGAGCGTGTCGACCGAGACGCGAACGATCTTGCCGCGCGGGGCGTCGTTGCGGGAGAGGACGTACAGGTCGTCGTGCGGGCCGAACTCGGCCTGCAGCACTTTGTCCTCGAAGCGAGTGAACTGCCGCCACTTGCCGTCGGGATCGCGCAGGTAGTGGGCGAACTCGCCGCCGTCGCCGTTCTGGATCGTCGCGAGCACGCGGCCCGTCTTGGTGTCGGTCTTCAGCTCGGTCTCGGCGATCCGCGGCGACTCCTTGCCCAGCTCGTAGCGGTCGTCGGCGGTCGGCGTCCAGAGCTCGTGATAATAGACCTGCTGATGAAAATTCAAATCCTCGGCGGGCCGCTCGCCTTCGCGCGGGTGGCGGGTGTAGTAGAAACCCTTGCTATCGGCCGCCCAGGCGAGATCGCCGCCGGCGGTACCGGTGTTGACGCGGGGAATGAACTCGCCTTGCAGGGGCTTACCCGAGGCAACGTGGATAACGCTGACGTTGCCCACCTCGTCGCCGCCGTGGCTGAGGCAGACGGCGACGAACGCGCCGTCGGGCGAGGGGCGGAACCACTCCAGCGCCGTGCCGCCCGTGGAGTCGATCGCATTGGGGTCGACGAGCGTGCGCTCGCCGGCGAGGTCGTGGAGCGACTCGGTCATGACGACAAACGGCTGCTGCTTGGGCGGCTGGTCCTTCCAGACGAAGTAGCGCCAACGACCGTCGGCGCCGAGCCGGGCCTGCACGTCCCAATACGCGAGCGTTTCGGCCGACATGATCTCGGCGACCCGCTTGCGGATGGAGGCGTGCGCCGGAATCGCGTCGAGAATCGAGCGGGCGTAAACATTCTGGGCGTCGCTCCAGGCCTTCACCTCGGCGTCGTCCCAGTTCTCGAGCCAGCGGTAGTCCTCGGTGACGGTCGTGCCGTGGAAGTCGTCGGAGACGGGGGCCTTTCGCGTGGCGGGGGGTTCGGCGGCAGATGTGGGAGCGTGCGCGGTGAGAGTCGCGACGATGCAAGCAAGGAGCAGCGCGGTTTGGAGCGGGAGGCGGCGGGGTGAATTTTGCACGCGAAGGGGGCGAATTCGATTGATAGTGCCAAAATTCATGAATTTTGAACGGGCGAAGTGCGTCGGAGCCTCGGCGTTTGCCGAGTCGGGAGCCGTGGATGCGACGCCAATATTCGGTGAATTTTGGAATTCTTGGGTGCGGACATTTGGAGCACCGGCCCAGTTTTCTCGAGGGTTTTTGAGGCGTGTGGAGGCGCCAGAATCGGTCCTAGTGTTCCAAAATTGGGAGGGGCTCATCGGGGGAGTCTCCTTGCAGTTTTCGTAAAAATCGAGGGAGGGCGTTCGACCAGATCACCTCGGAGGGGAACCAATGCACCGCGGATTTCGCGGATGGGAAAGGAGCGAAGCCAAGAGGGTGCTTGGCCGCGCGGTTCATGCCTTTCCGTCATCCGTGAAATCCACGTCATCCGCGGTTCCTTCCGAGCGCGGGGTGTCTCGCCCTCCCGTGTCGGCGCGCAGCGTGAACGTCGCGACGATCATTGTCCCCGATGGGCTGGCACAATTCCTAGCACCGCGGGACGAGAAAATGCGAAATAGTTGGGCGGGCTTGACGCGCGCTTTTTTT
>JANOIK010000163.1:0-1569 GCA_031407585.1 Planctomycetota bacterium
GTGAGCCCCAGCGATTGCCACGTCACGCCCGGGTCGAACTCCAGCGGCAGGACGCCCATCATCACTAGGTTGCTGCGGTGGATCCGCTCGAAGCTCACCGCCATCACCGCCCGCACTCCGAGCAGGAACGTCCCCTTCGCCGCCCAATCGCGGCTCGAGCCCGTGCCGTACTCGCTGCCTGCGAGCACCACCAGCGGCACGCCCTCGGCCTTGTACTTCATCGCCGCGTCGTAGATGGTCATCTGCTCGCCGTCGGGCATGTGGCGGGTGACGCCCCCTTCGGTGCCCGGCGCCATCAGGTTGCGAATGCGGATGTTCGCGAACGTGCCCCGGGTCATCACCCGGTCGTTGCCCCGGCGGGCGCCGTAGCTGTTGAAGTCGACCGGCTCGACGCCGCGCTCCATGAGATACTTGCCCGCGGGGCTCGCCTTGGCGATCGACCCGGCCGGCGAGATGTGGTCGGTCGTCACCGAGTCGCCAAAGGCGCCCAGGCACTTTGCCCCGGCGATCGGCCGAATCGGCCCCGGCTCGGGCGTGAGATCGACCAGAAACGGCGGCTCTTGGATGTACGTGCTCGCGGGCGACCATTCGTAGAGCTCGCCGCCGGTCACTTCGATGGCGTTCCACTTGGGATTCTTGGTCCACACCTCGTCGTACTGCTCCTCGAACATCGACGGCAGCACGCACGCGTCGACCACGGCTTGCACTTCGTCGCGAGTCGGCCAGATGTCCTTGAGGAACACGGGCTGCCCGCCGCGACCGGCGCCGAGCGGCTCGCCCGCGAAGTCGAAGTCGGTCGTCCCGGCCAGCGCGTACGCCACCACCAGCGGCGGGCTGGCCAGGTAGTTCGCCTTCACGTGCGGATTGATGCGGCCCTCGAAGTTGCGATTGCCGCTGAGCACGCCCGACACGACGAGGTCGTTCTCGTTGACCGCCCGCGCGATCGGCTCGGGCAGCGGGCCGCTGTTGCCGATGCAGGTCGTGCAGCCGTAGCCCACCGTATTGAAGCCAATTTTATCCAGATATTCCTCGAGCTTCGCTTCGCGGAAGTAGTCGGTGACCACGCGGCTGCCAGGCGCCAGGCTGGTCTTCACGTGCGGCGGCACGGTGAGCCCCTGCTCGACGGCCTTCTTCGCGACCAAACCCGCGGCGATCATCACCGAAGGGTTGCTCGTGTTGGTGCAGCTTGTGATCGAGGCGATTACGACGTCGCCGTGCGTGAGCTTGACCCACTGATCTTCCAGGTGGGCGATGGCCGACGCCTTCTCGCCTTTGAGGTGCTCGATGGTGGCGGCCTCATGGCCGCTGGGATCCTTGCGCGAGTCGCCGCCCTCGCTGTCCCTACCCTGTTCCGCCCCACTGGCCGATTCGGCGACGGCAGTCTCCGGCACGCCGACCGGCACGGGTGCTTCGGCGCTCCAGCGGTCCAGCCGCGGCGTGGCGCTCTCGCCGACCTCTTTCTTAAACACGTCGACCAGCGCCGAGCGGAAGTTCTGCTTGACGCCGCGCAGCTCGACGCGGTCCTGCGGGCGACGCGGGCCGGCGATGCTGGGCACGATCGAGTTGAGG
>JANOIK010000169.1:0-2430 GCA_031407585.1 Planctomycetota bacterium
GCCGCTCACCTATCGCGTCGACTACGCCGGCCGCCACACGCCGACGTACCAAATCACCGTGTTCGATTACCCCGAACTCGAGCGCGCCGACGCCCGGCTGGCCTATCCCGAGTACACGCGGCTCGAAGAGAAAGTCGTCGAAGACGTTCGGCAAGTCACGGCCGTCGAGGGCACGCAGCTGACGCTCCAGTGCCGGCTCAACAAGGAAGTCGCCGACGCCCGGCTCGTCGACCGTGACGGCGAGGAAGTCGTTCTCGGCCGCGCCGCGGGCGACGATGCCGTCTACGAAGTAAGTTACACTCTCGCGCGCTCACAGAGATTCAAACTGCATCTGGTCGACGCCGACGGCCGCAAGAACAAGCTGCCGCCGGATATGGTCGTGAACGTCACGCCCAACAACCCGGCCGAGATCAAGATTGCCAAGCCCGCGAAGGACGTGCGCGTCTCGCCGATCGAAGAGCTGCAGCTCAGCGGCGCCGTGACGGACGACTTCGGCGTCGTCGCGTACGGCGTTAGCTACGCGCTCGGCGGGGGCGATTCCGTTGACGTGCCCCTCGGGGAAGCGAACCTGCAAGCAGGCGCCGGCACGAATGGGGCGGCGCCGCTCAAGAAGGCTGACCTTAAGCACCTCATCGACTTCGAGGCTCTCGACGCCGAGCCCGACCAGCTTGTATCGTACCACATCTGGGCCGACGACATCGGGCCCGATGGCCAATCCCGCCGCACGCTTAGCGACATGTACTTCGCCGAGGTGCGGCACTTCGACGAGATCTTTCGCGAGGGCGAACAGCCCACCGGCCAGCAACAGCAGGAGCAACAACAGCAACAAGGTCAGCAAGGCGCCGGCCAACAGGCCGAGGAGCTGGCCGAGATTCAGAAGCAAGTCACCAACGCCACATGGACGCTGATCCGCCGCGAGACGGCCTCGGAGCCATCGGCCGACTTCGCGGCCGACTCGACGGCGGTGGTCGAAGGTCAGCAGCAGGCGATCAACCAACTTGCTGAACTGGCCGAGCAAGTAACGGACGAGCAATCCGTCGAGTTTGCCGCCGACGCACAACGGTATATGGAAGCGGCGATCGAGTCTCTCACCCTAGCGGGCGAAGTGCCCGATCTGCAGGCGCTGCGCCCCGCACTCTCAGCCGAGCAAGCCGCGCATCAGGCGCTCTTGAAACTCCGCGCGCGCGAGTTCAACGTCACCCGCTCCCGCCAGCAGCAAGGTCAGGCCGGGGCCGCGGGCGCGAGCAGCGCGTCGCAGCGGCAGCTCCAGCAACTCGAGCTCTCGGCCGACGAAAACCGCTACGAAACGCAAAGCCGCGCTCAAGCCGCCCAGCAGGAAAACGCCGAGCAACTCGCCGAGTCCCGTGAAGTGCTCAACCGCCTGAGCGAGCTCGCCCGCCGCCAGCAAGATCTCAACGAGCGGCTCCGCGAGCTTCAATCGTCGCTCGACGCCGCCGAAACGCCCGAAGAGCGGGCCGAGATCGAGCGCCAGCTCAAGCGGCTTCGCGACCAGCAGCGCGAGATTCTCCGCGACGCCGAATCGCTCGACAATGACATGCAGAACTCCGAGAACCGGGAGCAGATGCAGCAGGCCTCAGAGCAACTCGGCGAGACGCGCTCCCGCGTGCAGGACGCCTCCGAAGCCCTCGAAGAGGGCGAGGTATCGCAGGCGATCACCGAAGGAACGCGGGCCGAGCGTGAGCTCAACGATCTGCGCGACGACTTCCGCCGCCAGACGGCCGATCGCTTCACCGAAGAAATGCAGAACCTGCGCGACGCGGCCGAGCGCCTCGACGTACGCCAAGAGCAACTCGCCGAGCAGCTCGACGAAATGAACTCGGCCGGCCAGCGGTCGTTGCGCGATACGGGCCCGCGAGAGGAATTCCTCGAAGGCATACAGAAGCAGCAGCGCGAGTTGGGCGAGACGCTCGACACGATGCGCGACACGATCTCCGAAGCCGAGGAGCCCGAGCCGTTGCTCGCACGGCAGCTCTACGACGCCGTCCAGGGCGCCGATCAGCAGCGTACCGCCGAGGCGCTCGACGTTGCACGGCAGTTGACCGAGGCCGGCGTTTCCACCGAAGCCGGCGAAGCAATGCGGCAGGCGAGCCGCGGCGTCGAGCAGCTTCGCGAGCAGATCGACCGCGCGGCCGACAGCGTGCTGGGCGACGAGACCGAAGCGCTGCGCCGCGCCGACGAGCGCCTGCGGCAACTCGGCGAGGAGCTCAACCGCGAGATCAACCAAGCGCGCGGCGATAATCAACCAAGCGGTGAACCCGCCAACAGCGAGCCGAGCCGTCCCGGCCCCGGCGAGTCTCCGGAAGGCGCCGAGTCTCCGGAAGCTACGCAAAACCAGCCCGGCCAAGGCGGCGAGCCGAACGAACAAGGCGAGCAGCCAGGCGCCACTCCCGGCGAAGGCCAACAAGGCGA
>JANOIK010000179.1:0-5499 GCA_031407585.1 Planctomycetota bacterium
GCTCAACTACGCGAACGCCTCGCTCGCCGTCGAAACCGTCTGGCGAAGCGAGCAACTCGGCGTGATCCTGCTCGCCAGCGTGCTCGCGATGGCCGTCGCGCTGGTGGGCATCGTCCTGGCGGTGCTCCAGTCACGGGCGACAAAGCTGGCCCACGGCACGCGCATCGCCCTGGTATTCAGCCTGAGCATGAAGCACACGGGCCTCGCCCTGGTGCTCGCCGGCGAGGTGCTGCACGACCAGCCCCGCGTGATCCTGGTAATCCTGCTCTCGACGCTGGCCCAGCACGTCACGGCCGCTGCCGTCGACTGGCGGCTGTCGCGGAAGCAAGCGCCCGAGCTCCTGTCGTAAGGCGGCGGTTCACGGCGCGCATCTCACCCGCGCTCAATCAATCTCGCGCTGCACCAGCACAATCCACCCCACGCGATCCGCGGGGCCGACGGCCACGTCGCCGATTTGGTAGCGCACCGGCTCGAACGCCCCCCAGTATTTCTTGCCCGAATCGGGATTCAGCGGGTCGTCGTAGTCCACCAGAAAATTCTTGGCGCCGTCGAAATCCGCATTGCTCATCGGCTCGGCTTTGTTGATCAGGGTGAGCAACTCCGCCGGAATGCGGGCAAGCGTGCCCCGCTCCACCTTCGAATGATGCAGAATCAGCCCGTGATTCCTGACGGCGTCTCCCGTCACCGTCTTCTCGATATAGTCCGGCCGCAAATCGACGAGCATGACCTCGCTGCCGCCGGCAAGCTCCGCGTCCAGCACCGTGAATTCGGTGACGTTCACGCTCATCGCCAGCACGCCAACGACCTGCGGCTCGGCCTCTGCCGCCGGGTCCGATGTCGCCTCCCCCGCCACATCCGCTTCGTTGTTCGACGCGACCACGCCTTCACCTGCCGGCGCGGCCGCGGAATCACCTGTCGACGCCGCTTCGGGTCCGGGCGGCGCCGCCGCGTTTGCCGCCACCACGGGCACATCGTAAATCGGCACGGAAAACGCCACCTTCAGCAATCCGCTCGTCGAGCTCCGATACACCAGCGAGAGATTCGGCCGCCGAATCGGCCCGATGCTGGCCAGCCGCTCGGCGTCGTCTTCCTTGATGTCTTCCCCCAGCCCGTGGAAGTAATCGCGGTGCTTGTACGAATGCTTCAGGCTCGTGAGATCCTGCGGGCTGCGCGCAATCTGCACGCCGTTGATGTCGTTGATAAACCAACTGTCAACGACCATCGTATTGCCGTACCGGTGCGGCAAATCCGCAATCCAGTCAGCCAGTTCGGCGTAAGTCGTCTCGGTAGCCGTCTTGTCGTTCACGGACTTCACCCAGCCGATCATCTCCCGATCGACCGCTTCCGTCGCCAGCGCCTCGAACCGCGTCGCCAATTCCTTCGGCAGAATCACCTTGGCCGCATTCTTGGCGAAGCTCGAGAGGCTCTCGCGGGCGTCGTTCTCTCGCTTGAGCACCGACTGCTGCCGCTGCCGCTCCTTTTCAAGGACGTCCTGATGGCGTTGCTCGTTGAGCAGCCACAGCGCCGCGCTCCCAAACAACACGATGAGCGCGATCGGCACGCCCGTTCCCAACATCCACTTCCGCGACGGCTTCTTGATATCGAGCCCGCTGAACCACGGCCGCGATCGGCGGGTGTCGACGAACGACGCCCCATCGGGTTTCGTATCGCGCGCGGTCACATCGGTCGTTTCACCGAGCTGATGGCTGCGCACCAGTGCCGCCAACGCCTGGCCTTCGGCAAATGGCGCAAGCGCCGCCGCGACCTCCGCGGGCGTCGTGTACCGCTCCTCGGGCCGTTTCTCCAACATTTTCCGCAGCACGTCCCACAGCTTCTTCGGCACCGGCTGCGCGCTGGAGCGAATCATCGGCGGCACGCTCTTCTCGTGCGCCTTCTCCGGCCGCAGGTCCGAATCGTAGTACGGCGGATTCCCCGCGAGTAGGTGATACAACGTGCAACCGAGGCTGTAGATGTCCGCCCGGATGTCGACGCTGCTGGTCTTCCACTGCTCGGGCGACATGTACATGCCCGTGCCCATCGCCTTGTGATCGAGCCGCGTGAGCCGGTCGTGCCCGTCGTCCGCGAGCAGCGCGAGCCCCAGATCCAGAATCTTGACGACCGCTCGCTGCCCGTCGGCGCCCTGCGTCAGCGTCGAGTCGCTCTGCCCCTGCTCGCCTTCGACAAGCGTGATCATCAAGTTCGACGGCTTGATGTCGCGGTGCACCATGTCGTTCTTGTGAATGTACTGCAGCCCCCGCGCGGCCTGGCGTATCACTTCGCAAGCTTCCGCAATGGGCAGCGGCCCCTGCTGGGCCACAAGCTCGTCGAGGCTCACGCCCTCGATGTACTCCATCACCAGGTAGTGCACATCGTCGTTGGGCGACGACGAATCAATCGCCACGACGATATTGCGATGCTCCAGCCGGCCGACCGCTTTGATCTCGTTGTAGAACCGGCGAATCACCTCGGTGTGGCCCGCGCTGACGAACTGCTGCTTGATGACCTTCACCGCCCGCACGCGCCCGAACTGCGTGTGGCGGGCCTTATACACGTCGCCCATGCCGCCCGAGCCCAGCAACTCTTCCAGCTCGTAGTTGCCCACGTGCCGTAGCGTGCTTGCCGAGGCGACCATACCGCGTCCGCCGCCGCTGCCCCCTTCGTCGAAGCCCATCGTGGGCACGATGGTCCACTGCCGTTCGGTGTTGTTCGTCTTGGGCTGGTTGCGAAGAGGCCGCGGGCCGTGATCGCCGTAGAGCAGTTCGTGAACTTCGACGTTGCCGATGCCTTTGAGATTGCGGCGTCCGTGCAGGTGGAGCCGCAACCCCTCGAGCCCCACGTCGTCCAGAATCGCCATCACGCTGCGGCTGATGAGAATCTGGCCGCCCGTCGCGTAATCATTGAGCCGCGAGGCGTAGTCGACGCTCTTGCCGATAAAATTGTTGGGATCCCCAGGGTCGATCTGCGGCACGCCCGAGTGGATGCTGATCCGCACCTCCACCGGCGAATCGCCCGGCGCCAGAATCGGCTCGTCGCGATGGCTTTCCTGCACCGCGACCGCCCACTGCGCCGCCTGCACGGTGTGGTCGAACACCAGAAAGTGCCCATCGCCTGCGGTGGATACGACCCGACCGCCGAACTCGGCCAGTTGCGATTCGATTCGCTGCCGGTGCGGCGTGAGAATCGAATGAATGAACGCCAGATCGCGCTCAGAGACGCTGCGGCCGACCATCTCGTTCTTGAGACGAACCGAGCCGCAGATATCGGTGAATAGAAAGGTTTTAAGTTCGGCCATCGGTGCGGACAGGCCGGGAACAGAGCCGGTGAATCGGCGCCCGTCGATCAATGAAGGGGGCTCAATTCGTTTGAGCCCCTCACCAGTCGCCGATTGCCAATGACTGACTCGTTAATAAACAACCGGCATATAGGTGTATCGAACGCGCGACACCGTGCCGCCAAGAATCGGCCGCCAGCGGGTGTAGACCTGCGGAACGGCGGCGTAACCGACCGTGGGAGCCCGGTAGTAAGTCACCGTCGGCGCGGGCGCGACGGGAGCAACAACCGGTGCTGCCACCATATAAGTGACGGGCGATGCGACGGTGTACGTTACGGGCGATGCGACTGTGTAGGCGACAGGTGCGACGACCGGCGCCGGCGCGTAGTAAGCGGTGACCGGGCGGTAGTACGTCACGTACTGCGCATGCGCATTGGTCGCTCCCGCAAAGGCGGCGGCGATTCCCAGGGCAACGGCGATGGCTTGGACGCGGACCATATCAGCACCTCGTTGAGACGCGGGACGAATCGAATCGGTCACGGCCTTCCTAACCAAGCGAAAGCCGTGCCACATTGTTTCCGCCAATGCACCAAGTATCTCGCAGATTTACCCTGCTGGCAATTGCTGGCTGACGTCACTGCTGGCCGTCCGGGGCCCAATGGGCTTGGAATCGCCACATTTTGGTCGGGAAAAGGCCGGCGTTCCCGCGTCAAATGCCCAGATTCGCCAGGGCCGCGGCCACCTGATTGATGGCGCCGGTCAGCTGCGGATGCTCGGCTTCGAATTCCAAGAGCGAATCTTTCAGCGCGGTCGCGGCGTCGTCATCGTCGGCGCCCACCGCCGTGCGCTCCACCAGCAGTTGGTGAATGTCGTCGCTCACTTGCCCCAGCGACGCCCGCGCCTCGGGGCTCACGCCGTCCGCGTCCGCGAGCTCCGCGCGGAGCACCGCGAGCGCATCCAAAACCCGTTTGCGATCCATAGCTGCAATCTCCAACGTCGCGAGAAGAGGCGTAACCGTCGTCGCCATCACGACCGATTATACCGGACGATGCCCCGCATGCGAACGCCCGTAAACGAAGCTGCCAGCTTCGTCTCGCCTTTTCCGTGTGCCATGCTCTCGTCCGCGTGAGCATGCTGACCTTTTCAGCGTGCCATGCTCTCGTCCGCGTGAGCATGCTGCCTCAATCCGCGGAAGGCCTCAGTGCTTCGACCCATGCGAAGAAATCAGCCGCTTGTACATCCCCGGCGGGATGACCCCTTCGGCAAACGTCGTGCCGCACTCGTAGCATTGCGGGGCGATGCGATTGCACCGCCGCACGTCGAGCTCCAGCACGGCTTGATCGTCCACCAGAATCTTCACGCGATCCTGCGGGAAGAGCTGCACGGGGCTGATCACGGCCACGCCCTTGGGCGAGGCGTCTTTCGTGTAGATCGCGTGGCATTCGTCGCCGCGAACCAGCACGCCGATCTCGCGCATGTGAATGCGCACGTACTGCCGCCGAGAGTCGCAGAACGAACCCGCCGTGCCTCGAGCCGCGAAGTACTCGCGCTCGTCGCACGGAAGGGCCGCCCGCGACGGGACGGCCGCCCACGTCCGTTCGCTCAGTTCGACTGTAGAGAGTGAATCCAACATCGCGTCATCTCGGGATCCAAATGGTGGCCCGCGTCCTGCTCCAACTGCGCGAGCGCCTCCGGCAATTCCATCCCGCGGCGATACGAGCGCGCCGCCGTCAACGCCTCGAACCGGTCGGCGATCGCCAGCATCTTCGCCCAGGGGTGGATTTCCTCGGCGACGATGCCCACCGGGTAACCCGAGCCGTCCATTCGCTCGTGGTGCTGGTACGCCATCATGAGCTGCCCGCGGCTGAAGTTCATCGGCAGCAGGTCTTCGAACCCCACCTGCGGATGGCGCTCAACCATGGCGCGCTCCTCGGCCGTCCAACGGCCGGGGTTCGCCCAAGCGTCGACAAACAGGTTTCGCGCGCCGATGTCGTGGACCATCGCCCCCACGGCGATGTCGCTGAGCGCTTCCTCGTCGTTCGTTCCCGCGAGCCGTGCGATTTGCAGCGTGTAGGCCGCGTCGTTGAGCGCTCGGAACCCGGAGCCGCTGACCGACGCGACCATTTCAAACAGGTCGCGCGAATCGACCGGGCCGCGGGAGAACAGGCTCACCGCGGCGTCGCCGACGCGCCGCGCGGAGGCCACGAACGGCTGGCATTTGACCAGCC
>JANOIK010000207.1:0-3335 GCA_031407585.1 Planctomycetota bacterium
CCGACGCCGGCGTGGGCGAACCCGCGCTGGACGTCGACCCACGCGCTGAGCCAATGGTTGGGCGGGGCTCCGCCGCGGGCGAGCGTGAGGACAAGGTTCTTTGAAATCGGATCGAAGAGACCGAGCGGACCGAGCAGCTCGTTGCGGCGGCGAATCGCGAGCGCCGTGCAGCGCACGATCTCGACGACATTGACCGGCCACAGCTCCGCCTGCTGAAGTATGCCGCCGTTGCGCACTGTTTCGGTGTTGTCGACGATGCCCTGGGCGACGGGCCTCGTTTCGGGAATATCCGCGGGCGTCGCCGTCCGGCCGCTCGCGCCCCAGGGAATATTGTTGCGCGCCAGGTTCGGTTGCGGCCGGGGCGCCGAGTCGTATTGAATTCGCAGCATCCACCGCGGGTACTGCAGGTACAGCGAGGCCGCGAGGTTGAACTGCTCCAGGGCCTCGGCCGGCTGCCCAGCGTGATAGAGCGTCTCGCCCAGCATGGCGTGGTAGCAAATCGAATCGATCCAGCGGATCTGGCCGTTGGGGCCAAGCGTTTTGACCGCGCTCGAGAGGCCGCGGTTGAACGTGCGGGCCGCGTCGCGGTACTCGCCCTGATAGAGCTGCTCGACGCCAACGTAGTAGAGGGCGTTCGGAATCGTGTCGCGGAACTGGGCGTGCGCCCGCGGCGCCAGCAAGGAACAGACCGCCGCCGCCGCGACGGCCCCCGCAAGGGTCCGACGCTCGATCGCTCGTGCATGCATGGACTGGAGCTCCCGTGAAGGACGCTCGCGGCGGCTGGCGGCTTGCGGGAAAGCCCCAACGCGCTCGCGGCGCTTGGACTCATTCTAGCAGTTTGGGGCCGTTTTCGCGGAGTCTGGGTGGAAACGCCGCCGAAAGGGGCCCTGCTCGGACGGCGACAGCCGCGTCCTGGCTGCTGGCGGTGCTGGCGTGCGGGCGCGGCAACTCCAAATCTCCGCACGATTGTGAAAGTTTGCCGGCTGGGCCGTCGATAACGATTGTGCGAGTCGCGCTTACCGCGTCGGCTCCGCGCGACGGATCGCGCGGCGTCGGCACGCCCGTGCGGCCGAGCAATCCTTCACTCCTCGCAGGAGCCGCGCTCGTGAATTTCTCGTCACTCAAATCTCGCGGCGGACTGCTGGCCGGCGCCTTGCTGTTGGCGGCGTGCGCCTGCTCGACGGGTTGCCAAATCGACGTCGCCGGGCAAACGATGCCCAGTGCGTACCATCTGACGGACGACGTGCAGTACTACGCACCTGGTCCGGAGTTCAAGCTGGCCAACGAGGCCGCGGCGCTGGCCGAGCAGCGGGCCGACGAAATCAGCGAGCCGCAGGAGCCGTGACGCGGCCTGTGAGTTCTTCGCGCGTCGTACTTGTCTTGCATTTGCGGCTCGGGGTCTGGAATTATTTCGATCATGTCTGGCGGTGTAGTGTTTTTCGCCGCTCGAGGAGTTCTCGCAAGGATTGCTGGGAGCTTTTCGAGATCAGGGGGGACGGCGGTCGCCGCGGCGTCCGTCTGAGAGTGGGCTGCGCTCTGAAGCGCGCCCTTTCTCAGACGGCGCCGTCGCGGGACCGCATTCTGGCGGTTACGCTGAAGGCGTTGCTTCTTCGCCTTCGGATATCTTTGCCGTGGTTCCTGCGATCTGGTCTAACGCTGCTGCGCGGATTCACGCCAGCGGGCGGCAGTTGGTGATCGCCGCGACCGGCGGCGGCAGTGGGGCGATCGCGGCGTTGGTGCAAACGCCGGGGGCTTCGCGATCCGTTCTGGAAGCGATCGTGCCGTATTCGCACGCGGCCTTGACCGATTGGTTGGGCTCTGCGCCCGAGCAGGCTTGCAATGCGGCGACGGCGCGGCAGATGGCCATGGCAGCGTTTCTGCGGGCGCGCGCTCTTGCGCCGCAGGCGAAGCCGAGAGCGCTCGTGGGAGTCGGCTGCACCGCTAGTTTGGCGACAGACCGAGTCAAACGCGGCGAGCATCGCGTGCATGTCGCCGTGCAAACGGCCGAGCTGAGTTGGACCGAGCGCCTCGACCTCGGCCATCTGCACGCGGATCGCGCGACGGAGGAGGTGCATTGCGGGGCGTATTTGTTGTGGCGAATTGCGCAGGCGTGCGGCGTCGAGGCGCCGGAACTTTACGCGAGCGTGCCGACGGGGCCCAAAGATGGAGCGCGCGAGGAGAGTGAGATCGAACGCGCTCAGGCCGCGCGCTCCGAATTGCTTCTGGGCGAGCGGCCGCACGCGGCAGTGAAGCCGCGCTCCGCGGTCGAGCACTTTGCGGTTGCCGAGGCGCCGCGGTTCGGGCTGCTCTTTCCCGGTGCGTTCAATCCGGTGCACCAGGGCCATCTGCGGATGGCGGTGATCGCCGAGCGGCGGTTGGGCACGCCGCTGGCGTGGGAACTCTCCATCGCGAACGTCGACAAACCGCCGCTCGACTTCATCGCGATGCGGCAGCGCGTGCAGGGGATGCGGTTCGAGGATCACGAGCGAACCATCGTGCTGACGCGGGCCGCCACGTTTCGCGAAAAGGCGGAGCTGTTTTCGGGGGCGACGTTTGTCGTCGGCGCCGATACGGCGCAGCGGCTCGGCGAGGTGCGCTACTATGGCGGCGACGCGGCAAGACGGGACGCCGCGATTGCGGAGATCGCCGGCCGCGGTTGCCGGTTTCTCGTGTTTGGGCGGCAGCGAGGCGAGCGATTCGAAACGCTCGGCGACCTCGAACTGCCCGCGGCCCTGCGGGCGATTTGCGATGAGGTTTCCGCGGCGGAGTTTCGCGAGGACGTGTCCTCGACGGAACTGCGCGATGCCGGCGGTGTATAACGGTGGTCCCGCCCTTTCGTCTCGGAGAGCATTATGAAACGCCGCACTGTGCTGCCGTTTGCCGCTTTGCTGGTCTGCTGCGCTTTCGCCTCGCCGCTTGCCGCCGCTGAAAATTGGCCGCAGTGGCGGGGCCCGCTCTCCAACGGCGTCGGCGCCGCGGGCGAGTACCCCGTGAAGTTCGATGCAACCGAGGGCGTCGCGTGGAGCGTGACGCTGCCGGGGCGGGGCATGTCGACGCCCGCGGTGTGGGGCGACCGTATCTTTCTCACCTGCGGCATCGATGGGAAGGACGGCGTCTGCGCGTACGACGTCGCCGGCAAGCCGCTGTGGATCGAGACGCTCGGCCGCGAGCGCGCGGGGAAGAACAAGAACGGCAGCGGCAGCAATCCCTCGCCCGTGACCGACGGCGAGCATCTGGTCGTGTACTTCAAGAGCGGAACCCTCGCGTGCTTCACGCTCGACGGCGAGCTCACGTGGGAACGCAACCTTCAAAAAGACTACGGCGCGGACACGCTG
>JANOIK010000669.1:0-3539 GCA_031407585.1 Planctomycetota bacterium
GAACCAGGACACGCTGCCCACGGCGACAACGCCCCCCTGGCGAGTCAACATTGTCGACCAGGGCGTCGACATGATTGACAACAACAACCTCAACGGCGTCGACGACGTCATGGAGCGCGAAACCTCGCCCCCGTACCCCGCGCCCTTGCGCGGCATCCGCGTCATCCTCCGCACCTACGAACGCGACGCCCGCCAGGTCCGCGAAGTGAGCGTCACGAATTCGTTCGTGCCCTGACGGGCACAGGCGCTAGGTACTAGGCGCTAGGCCCTAGGTCGGATGCGAAGCATCATGCCATCTCCCCTCCGACCTAGAGCCTAGCGCCTAAAGCCTAGCGCCTCTCCCCCGCAATGTTCCTCGCCCACTCCTTCCGCCTGCGCGATCCCTGGCAGTGCGACTGCACGCTCGAGGGCCCAACTGGCGGTGCTGTGCGGTGGTCGCGCGTGTTCCACCGCCCCACCGGCCTCGAAGACGACGACGCCCTCTGGCTCGTCTGCTCCGGCCTGCCGAGCGGCGTCCAGGTGACGCTCAACGCCCAGCGCCTCACCGCGGCCGACCACGCCGGCCCCTACCAGTTCGAAGTAACGTCCACCCTAGCGGACACCAACCGCATCGAACTCCTGGTCCCCTCCGATTCCGCGCCTCCAGCCTCCAGCCTACAGCCTCCAGCCTCCCCTTTCCCCTACGACGTCCGCCTAGGCGTCATCGGCCACTCGTAAACGAAGCTGCCAGCTTCGTCCCTTCCCGCCGTCGCTTGCGGCTTAGCGCGCACTATTTCCGACTTTCTCAGCGCCCCCCCGTAGAAATTGTGCCAACACTTATGCTTCACTGAAGGGTGCGCCGCGCTAGCGCACCGTCGCGAGAGATCCCCCCAAAAAACCCGCGTCCTAAGCCTCGCGCAGGTTTTCCACCTGCTTGTCTCGTCGCGACGCTCCCCTGCGCGCCTTTGCGATCCCCAACTCCACCGCCGCGCCGTCAATTTCACCACACCCACCACTTCCACCGCGTCATGTCCAAAACCCCCCCACATTTTGGAACCCCCCCGCTGTCGGCGAGGCTGAGATTTCAGGCCTCCGCCGAGAAGTCGCCTTCCAAAATTAGCGAATTTTGGAGCGCCTCATGCGATTCCTCCGAAGGCGTACAAAATTCGTCGGCGCCAACCGCCTTGGCCTGTA
This sequence comes from Planctomycetota bacterium, assembly GCA_031407585.1. Lineage (GTDB taxonomy): Bacteria > Planctomycetota > Planctomycetia > Pirellulales > Lacipirellulaceae > Lacipirellula. The sequence goes on from JANOIK010000669.1 coordinate 1,174, forward strand.
AGGCTTTGCGTCGCGCGGGGGTCGCTCTGCTGCTGGCGCTCACGTTCCAAAATTCCGGCCTGGCGCAAGAAACGTCCGAGAAACCCGCTGAAGCCAACAATCTGACCGCCGAACAAACCGCCGCCGGCTGGGTCCTGCTCTTCGACGGCAAGACGCTCGACGGCTGGCGGCCAACGGGCAACGCCGACTGGAAAGTCGAGAACGGCGAAATCCAGGTGACCACCGGCGACGCGGGCTGGCTAATGACCAACGACGAGTACGCCGACTACGAGCTCCACGTCGAGTTCAAAGCCCCCGCCACAACCAACAGCGGCATCTTCCTCCGCACCCCGCTCGACCCCAAGGACCCCGCTAAGGACTGCTACGAAATCAACATCGCGCCTGACGACAACCCGTTCCCGACCGGCTCAATCGTCGGACGGCAGAAACGTCCCGAACAAGGTTGGAGCACGTATGACCTGCTCACGCACGAGAAGAACCAAGAGCGGCTCCGAGCTAGGGCAGAGGGATGGTCGACTCTCTCCATCAAGGCGGAGGGCGGCGCGTTCATGATTACCCTGAACGAAGAACTCCTGGCATTCAACCGCGACGGAAAGCTCGTGACGTACGAAGACACGAAACCGATCCCCCGCGGCCACATCGGCCTCCAATTCCGCGAAGGCCAAGTCGCCTTCCGCAACATCCGCATCAAGGTGTTGCCGGCTAAGAAGTGGGAAGCAGAATAGCCCGCGGATGAACGCGGATTAAGCGGATGATCGCGGATCAGAAAAGTAGGAGGAGAAGTTCGAGAGTTTAATATTACAAAGGCAAACCTATGATCCACGCCGAGGTTTCTGAACAAGTTATCAAAAGCTTCTACCATGTTTACAACACGCTCGGCTACGGTTTCCTCGAACGCGTCTACGAAAATGCCCTTCGTAATTCGCTGCAGAAGGCAGGACTTGAAATCCTTCAGCAGCATCCAGTCACCGTGTACTTTGAGGATGAAATCGTTGGCGAATATTTCGCCGATCTGATCGTAGCGAACAAGATAATCATTGAAATCAAAGCCGCCGAGTCGATCGCAATCGAGCACGAATCGCAGATTCTCAATTACCTCAAGGCAACAGGTTATCAAGTGGGCTTAGTCCTCAACTTCGGTCCGAAAGCCACATTCGTTCGCAAAGCAAATACCAATCTCCGATCCGCGTAAATCCGCTCAATCCGCGTTCATCCGCGTCCCATTCACTTAACAACTCCTACCAATTCAAACACACATGCCCAGTTGCGTACTTGCTTACTCCGGCGGTCTCGACACCTCAGTCATCCTCGGCTGGCTCCAGGACGAGGGCTACGACGTGCATTGCGTGTACGTCGACCTCGGCCAGCCGTGCGAGGACCGCGACGCCATCATGAAGAAGGCCCGCGACAACGGCGCCAAGACGTCGAAGCTCGTCGACGCCCGCGAGGAGCTGTGCCGCGACTTCGCCTTCCCCGTCCTCCAGTGGCAGGCCAAGTACGAAGGCATCTACCTGCTCGGCACCTCGATCGCCCGGCCGCTCATCTCGAAGGTCTGCCTGCAGGCCGCCCGCGAGGTCGGCGCGGAAGCGTATGCTCACGGCGCCACCGGCAAAGGCAACGACCAGTGCCGCTTCCAACTCGCCGCTGAGGCGCTTGAGCCCACGGTGAAGATCATCGCCCCCTGGCGCATCAAGCGCTTCCGCGACAAGTTCCCCGGCCGCAAGGAGATGATCGACTACTGCGCCGCCAAGAAGATCCCCGTGAAGGCGTCGATCTCGAAGCCGTATAGCAGCGACGAAAACTGCCTGCACATCAGCTACGAAGCCGGCGACCTCGAAGACCCGGCCGTCGACGGCGTCTCGGTCATCGACTTCGGCATGACGGTGTCGCCGCAGCAGGCGCCCGACAAGGTCGAGCAAGTCGTGGTCGGCTTCGAGAGCGGCGTGCCCGTCACCGTGAACGGCGAGAAGAAGTCGCCGCTCGCGATGGTCGAAACGATGAACCAGATCGCCGGCCGCAACGGCGTTGGCCGGATCGACATCGTGGAAAACCGCTTCGTCGGCATGAAGAGCCGCGGCGTGTACGAGGCGCCCGGCATGACGGCCCTCTACGCGGCGCACCTGGCCCTCGAGCAGCTCACGCTCGACCGCGAGACGGTGCACCTCCGCGATCGCATCAGCCCCGAGGTCGCCGAGATGGTGTACTACGGCTTCTGGTTCGTGCCGAAGATGGACGCCCTCATGGCGTTCATGCGCGAAGTGCAGCAGCCGGTCACCGGCACAGTCACGCTCGGCTTCTACAAAGGCAACGTGATGGTCCAAAGCCGCACGAGCCCGAACAGCCTCTACGACGCCGCCATCGCGAGC
>JANOIK010000257.1:0-3462 GCA_031407585.1 Planctomycetota bacterium
CGCCCGGTCGCCGCGGCGACCTCGCCGGGGACTAGGAGAGGGATTTCGGGGGCGTGGGTGCTGTGGCGTGGGCGCCAGCGATTTAGGATTTCGGCGGCCCAGGCGCTGTTTTGCGGGAGGGACCAGTCGGTGTCGGGTTCGTTGCGGAAGGTAGGAGTGGCAGGCTGTGTACCCGCTTCTTCCCCCCTCCCCAGCCCTCCCCGCCGAGGGGAGGGGGCCGGAGGAATTAATTGAGAGGCGCGCTCCGCGGCGCGGTCCTGCGTGCGGCGGGGTTCGGCGCTGAGCGATTCGATGCGCGTGAAGCTTTCGAGGAAGCCTTGTTCAAGGCGCTGCCATTCGGGGCCGCCCGCTTCCAGGTTGAAGGCGTGGCGCAGGAAATTGTCGGGGCCCGTGTTTTCGTCGAGCCGGCGTACGAGGTAGCCGATGGCGTTGATGAAATCCTCCTGGCGGCAGGCGGGGGCGTAGAGGAGCAACGATCCACCCCCCTCCCCAACCCTCCCCTCCAGGGGGAGGGAGCCGGAAAGGATTGCTTGAAGGGCGCGGCGCTGGTGGTTGGCCATGCCTTCGAGCATTTCGAACTGCACGCGGTCGAGTCCGCCGACGCTGGCGGCGAGCGTCAGGCCGTAGGCGAGCGTGAAGAGGTTGTGTGACGCGACGCCCAGATGCGCGGCCGCGAGATTTTCGGGTCGCATGCCGAACTGCAGCATGCGGTGGTAGTTGGCGTCGGTGTCTCGCTTGTCGGCGAACGTCGCCAGCGGCCAGCCGCGCAAGCTGGCCTCGACGCGCTCCATTTCCATGTTGGCGCCTTTTACCAGGCGGATGGTGATCGGGGCGCCGCCCGCGTCGACGCGCCGGCGGGCCCACTCGGTGAGGCGCTGCTGCGTGGCGAACGAGTCGGGGATGTAGGCCTGCAAGGCGATCCCCGCGCGGACTTGCTCCAGGCCTGGGCGGTCGAGCGTCCGCATGAAGGCCTCGGCGGTGATCTCCTTGTCGCGGTACTCCTCCATGTCGAGATACACGAACTTGGGCGCCAAAAAGGTTCCTGGCACCTTTTCCGAAAAGGTTCCTGGCACCTTTTTGGCGGCGGCGCGGTAGAGCAGCTCCAGGCGGTCGCAGAGCACGTCGACCGTGTGCTCGCGGGCGAGCGCGGAGATTTGCGAGTAGATGGTCGAGATCTTCACGCTCATCACTTCGATCTCGGGCCGCTGGAGCGCCGCGAGATACGCCTGCAGGCGGCGCTCGGCGTCGGCCTCGCCGAGCAGGGACTCGCCGAGGAAGTTCACGTTCATCCGCAGGCCTTCGCGGCGGCGCTCGTCGAGGTGCTCGCGCAGCAGCTCCTCCTCGGCGGGGAGCACGACGTTGGCCGTCTCTTGCTGCATCTTGTCCTTGACCAGCGGCATGGCGACGCCGGGCAGGTAGGCGCCGAAGGACTGGAAGCCGCGAAGCAGCGTGCGATCGAGCGCGCTGAAGAAACGGGGAACGCCTTGCACGTCGAGGATGTGGACGAGCTGGTCGGCGGCGCGGAGGGCCTTGTGAGCGCGGAAGGCCTGGTCGGTGATCTCGACGAGCGTCGCCTTGTCGCCCGGCGACTGGATCATGCGGTTGAGCTCGGCCTGCTGGCGGCGCTCGGCGGAGGTTTGCAGCTCGCGGGCGCGGAGTTGCAGCCGGCGGGCGAGCGCGATCGCCTGTTGGACGGCGGGGTCGCGGTCTTGGGGCGAGAGTTTGGGTTCGGCGTCGGACGATCGCGCCATGGGGCCTCCGCGTGGGGTGCGGAGGTATTGTACGCGGCGCTGGGCGGGGCGCTTAACCCCCGGCTTGCGCCGGGGGCTGGGGCGGGTGGTGGTGCGGGGGCCGCGGGCGTTTCACCACTGCGGGGAACGGCGGGCGGTGAGGTAGCGCAGGATGTCGCGGATCGAGATGACGCCGACCAGGCGGTCGTTCTCGTCCAGGATCGGCACGTGGCGGAAGCCGCCGACGTTCATCCGCTGCAGGGCGAACGCGATCTTGTCGCGACTGCGGAGCGTCGCGGGGTTGACCGTCATCACCTCGCTCACGGGGCGGTCGGCCATTTTCGCGGCGTCAACGTTGAGCCGCATCATGGCGTCCCGCTCGCTGAAGATGCCGAGCAGGCGATCGCCGTCGACGATCATCATGCAGCCGACGCCGCGGGCGATCATGGATTTCAGAACTTCGCCGATGGGCATGTCGGGGCCGACCGACAGCGGCTTGTTCGGCTTGAGCGATTCGATGCGATCACGAAGCAGCCCGCGCTCGACCTCGGACGCCGGCGGCCGGAGGCTCAGGTCGGTGAGCGAGAGTTGGCACTCCTCGCAGACGTCAGCGCCTTCGATGTTCTCGGCGTCGCAGTAGGGGCAGAGGATCATAGGCAGAAGTTGCGAGCGGCGAGTTACGAGTTGCGAGTGAGAGAATGGCGGGCGTTTCCGTGCTCGCAACTCGCTACTCGAAACTCGCAACTGTCCTTAGCTCACGGTCCAGGTGTCGCCGGAATTGAACAGCGCGTCGAGGTCGCCCTTGCCGCGCTTGGCGATGGCTTCTTCGATCTGCTGGTTGATCAGCATATCGTACTGCGGGGCGTTGACGGCGCGGAAAACGCCGATCGGTTCGGGGAATCCGTCTTCCCACCGCATGCGGCTGAGCAGGTAGGCGAGGCTCGGCTCGGGCGTGCGCTCGTCGTGGAACAGAAGATCGTCCTCGGTGATGCCCTTGCCCAGCTCGACCACTTCAGGGTTGAGGCCGTTGAGGCGGATGCCCTTGTTTCGGTCCTTGCCGAAGATCAGGGGCTTGCCGTGCTGCAGCTCGATGGTGGTGTCGGCCTTGGTGTCGCGATCCTTGGCGTAGTCCCAGGCGCCATCGTTGAAGACGTTGCAGTTCTGGTAGACCTCGACGAACGCGGTGCCTTCGTGCTGAGCGGCGCGCTTCAGCACTTCGCCCAGGTGGTTGATGTTCGTGTCGATGCTGCGGGCGACGAATGTGGATTCGCAGCCGATCGCCATCGAGAGCGGGTGCAGCGGGTTGTCGATCACGCCCATCGGCGTGCTCTTGGTCTTGGCGCCGAGCAGGCTCGTGGGGGAGTACTGGCCCTTGGTGAGGCCGTAGATGCGGTTGTTGAACAGGACGATGTTGAGGTCCATGTTGCGGCGGATGCAGTGCATCAGGTGGTTGCCGCCGATCGAGAGGCCGTCGCCGTCGCCGGTGATGACCCACACCTGGAGGTCGGGCCGCACGGTCTTGAGGCCCGAGGCGACCGCGGGCGCGCGGCCGTGGATCGAGTGGATGCCGTACGTGTTCATGTAGTACGGGAAGCGGCTGCTGCAGCCGATGCCGCTGATGAACACGGTCTTCTCGCGGGGCACGCCGAGGGTCGGCAGCACCTTCTTCATCTGCGCGAGAATGGAGTAGTCGCCGCAGCCGGGGCACCAGCGGACGTCTTGGTCGCTGGCG
>JANOIK010000307.1:0-4052 GCA_031407585.1 Planctomycetota bacterium
CCAAGCAGGATAAGGTCGCGAACCCGCAGAAGAAGATCGTGGTGACTTACTCCTCGATCAACGGCAACGGCTTCGGCGGATACGGCGAGTGCGTGATGGGCACCAAGGGCACGCTGCTGCTGGAGCGCGAGCAAGAGGCCCTGCTGTACGCGGGCGATGCGAGCACGAAGGTCGAGGTGAAGGCGGGGGCCGACGGCAAGCCCGCGATGGCCACCTACGAGACCGGCGGCGGTGCGGCACTGGCCCAAGCGGCGACGCCGAAGAACGTGAGCCGCGGCTACCGCGAGGAGATCGAGCACTGGGCGTGGTGCATTCGCAACCCCGACCCCAAGCACCAGCCGCACTGCACGCCGGAGGTGGCGATGGCCGACGCGATCATCGCGCTGACGGCGAACATTGCGATGAAGAAAGGCGTGCGGATCGAGTTCGACCACCGCTGGTTCCACATGGACGACGACGCGACGCCCGAGGGCGACAAGCCGCGGAAGACCAGCGAGCTGTCGTAAGCGGGAGCGACCAGAGGGAATTGGCCGTGGATGAACGCGGGTTTAAGGGATGGACGCGGATCGGAAGTGTGCGCCGAAATCCCCTTTTTCAATTCTTATCCGCGTGAATCCGTTTAATCCGTGTTCATCCGCGGCCGAGTCCCCTTAGCTGCCAAGGCGGAGTTACTGTGAGCGAAAAGTCCGCCGAGAGCTTGCCGTCGATTTTTGACGATGGCGATGCGTACGATTTGGTGCTGAAAGACATTCCGTACGGGCGGGATTTCTACATTGGGCTGGCGCGGGCCGCGGACGGCCCGGTGCTCGATGTGGCGTGCGGGACGGGGCGGATTCTGCTGCCGTGCCTGCAAGCTGGCGTCGACATCGAGGGCGTGGACCTGTTCGAGCCGATGCTCGCGACGCTGCGCGTCAAAGCGAGCGAGATGGGATTGTCGCCGACGCTGCATCAGGCTGACATGAGCAGCTTCGCGCTGCCGCGCCGCTTTGCGCTCGTCATGATTCCGTTCAACGCTTTTATTCACAACATGACGCAGGAGGCGCAAGTCTCCTGCCTCACGCGTTGCCGCGAGCACCTGCTGCCGGGCGGGGAGTTGGCGCTCGATACATTTTTCCCGTCGCTGGAGATTGTCGGCGCGCCGCAGAACACGCGCGTGCTGGAGGGCGAATTCCCGCACCCGCAGACCGGCCTGCCGATTCGCCTCTACGACACGCGCAGCTTCGACCGCGTGGCCCAAACGCAGCATTCGCTCAACGAGATCGAGCTGCTCGCGGCCGACGGCAGCGTCCAGTCGGTGCATCGCTCGGAGATCAGCTCGCGGTACATCTACAAGCACGAGATGGAGCTGCTGCTGCGCGTCGCCGGGTTCGCGCGGTGGGAGATCAGCGGCGATTTCGAGGGCCGGCCGCTCACCCGCGAGAATGACGCGATGATCGTGCGGGCTTGGACAGCGTGAGTCAGGAGCGAAGTGCTCCGTGGCAAATCACGACTTCGCTCTCCAGTCATTTGGCAAGCAACCGCCGCACCGATTCGAGCAACTCCGCGGAGACGTAGAAGTTGGTCGCCGCTAGACGATCAACCGCTGCTAGACCGTCGAAAAGCCCTCTCTCCGCCCCGTCGAGGATTACGGCAAGCGTGCCTGCAACCTGCAAGCCAAGGTGCTGAGCGGCTTGGCGCCCAAGTCGTTCATCGATCAATAAGCGCGTGGCGCCGACTTCCAATGCCAATGCAATTGCATCTCGCTCGCCTTGATCGAGTTCCGGCAGGTAGGGCGCGTGACTAGGAGTTGCAATGCTCAGCCACGGCGGCGGAGCGGCGATCCACTTAGCGGCCGCGCAGTGCGGATGTCGCAACTCGTTGGCGACTGACTTGGGAATCAAAACTCCACCGTAGAGTTCAGGCAGCGAGTCAACGACGCCGATGGCGACGAGATAGGCCAACGGACTTGTATCGGAGACAACGATCACTTGCCGTGCATTGCGCGGAGAGAAGCCAAATCTGCTTCAACGTCGTCAATCGACATGGGCAGATGGGCGCCCTTGGCCTTCAGCAACGCGTGCGCTTCGAAGAGCGAAATCCCGAGCATCGCGGCCACCTGACGCGACGAAATCTTACCGCCCGCGAACCAAGTTGCCGCGAGATCCAGCGCCGCGCGACTTTCGAGTGCAGCTCCAAACTGGTCGCGCAAAGCCGCTTCCAGCTCAACGGGAATGGGGATCGTAAGCGTCATGGTTGAAGTATACCACGCGGCGTCGCGTTCGCGTTAAAACCGATCTAGCCCATCAATCCACCGAGCGATCGCGGCCCGCGTCGGGGCGTCGAGCAGGCCGTCGCCCGTGGGGGGCGTGCGGCGGACGAGTTGCGTCGCGGGGTAGCCGGCTTCGGCGAGCTTGCGTAGGTCCTGGTGGATCAGCAGCGTGAGCGGCGCGTTTTGGGTTTCGACGCTGAGCACCGCGAGTCGCTGGCCAGGTTGGTTTGGCGGCAGCTCGAGCGCGCGGGGCAGGGGGCTGTCGGCGACGGCGACGCCGCGGACCCATTTTTTTCCCTTGAGCGCGAGGGCGTACGCCATCTGGCCGCCTTTGCCTTCGCCGCCGACGACGATGCGGCGCGGATCAGCGCCGACGCGCGACAGCATTGCCGACAGCAAGCGGCCGAGGAACTCCATGTCGTCGCTCGACCAGCCCTTGGCGTCCGCGGGCTCGGGCAACAGCAGGATGAGGCGGTCGCGGTCGCAAGCGGCTCGCCACGCGGCGGCGAGCGCCTGGTTGTGTTTCACGTCGCCGTCGCCCAGCCACATCAGCACGCCGGGGGCGGGGACTTGCCCTGGGGGCAGGTAGTAGCGGGCTTCTTGGGCGACTTCGGGGAGCTTGAAGATCCGCAGCGGCGGGGCGGGGCGCTCCGCGCCATCGGCGTCCGCGTCCGATTCTTCAGCGGCGAGATTCAGATCGGCGGAGGACAGCACGTCGGTCGGAAGGTCGGCGAGTTCCGCGGTGAGTTCGAGTTTCTCGTCGCCTCGCTGAGCCTTGATGGGCAACTCGTCGCCGGAGGCGTGGACGCTCAGCTCCGCGATCGCGGCGTCGAGCGATTTGACGGACTCGTCGTCGAGCTTCGTGATTCGGTCGCCGGCGCGAAGGCCCGCGTTGGCCGCCGGGCTGCCTGGCCAGATGGCGCGAATCGTGATGCCGGTTGGGGGCGCGCGTTCGTCGTCGTCTTCATCTTCACTAGCGGCAGACACCGGCGAACGTGACGGCAGAATCCCGAGGAAAGCGTGGCGGTACGGCTCGAGCTTGTCGACGAGCGTGACGATGGTTTCGATCTCCTCGCCGTTATCCGCGTCGTCTTTTTCGGCGGCGTCGGCGGCGGGGCGTCGCACGGTGACCTTCAGGCGATCGCCGGCATAACGCGGCGTGACCTGGAAGCGAAGCTGCGTTTGCGTTTCGACCGGCACGCCGTCGACCGCCACGATCACATCGCCGGCCTTCCAACCGGCCACGGCCGCGGGCGAGCGCGGCCAGACGGCGGTGACTTTCGCGGCGGTCGTGTGCGGGTTTCCATCGGCCATGCCCACGCCCAGCAAGCCGCGCTTCAGGTCCTTCGCGGCGATCCAGCGATCGAGCGTGTCGCGGATGTGTGCGAGCGGCACCGCGAAGGCGATGCCGGAATCGTAATACTCGGCCCCCGCGGTCTCGCTCGTTTCGGTCGCCCCGGGCGCTTGCGGCGCCATGGGGACGAGCACGCCGATGACGCGGCCGCGAACGTCGACCAGCGGTCCTCCGTAGTTCGAGGCCGATGCGTTCGCGTCGCACTGGATCGCTCGGCCGTGCATGCGATTGAGCGCGCTGACAACGCCGACCGAAACGCTCACGCGCTCGGCGTCGTACGTGCGGCCGACTGCGACGGCCCAATCGCCGACGCGAGCGTCGTTCAGCGGCGCCGCCTCCGGCGTGGGCAGCGGCTCGTCGACTTCGACCTTGAGCAACACGAGCATGCGGTTCGAGTCGCGGCCGACGAGCGTCGCCGGGCGCGAATCGCCGCTCGGGAGCCGCACGAGG
>JANOIK010000677.1:0-2302 GCA_031407585.1 Planctomycetota bacterium
CGCGATCGCTGCGGCAGCGCCTCGATGACATTCCGATTGAACCAGCGGGGACGCCCGTCGCCGCCGAACTGTTCGACCAGCTCGGTTCGCCAGCGGGCGAAGTCCTGGCTCAGCAGCGCCTTGAGCCGACCGCGGTCGTCCTCTTCGTCCTTGCGATCGCGCGTCACCTCGGCCCGCAGATTCATGATCGGCCTGCGCAGCTCGTTGAAAAATGCCTTGAGCTCGCCGTCGGTGAGCGTCAGCAGCTCGTCGTCGCGCATCTGCGTGGCCCAGCGCTTCACCAGCGCCACGCGGGACTGCGGGTCGCTAATGTTGCGCAGCTCGAACTGCCGCACCGGCGGCAATCCGCCGAGCCACTGCTGGTAGGCCAGCATCGTGCGTTCCAGCCGGCGGGCGTCGGTCGAGGACAGCACCTCTTGGTGAAGCTTCCGAATCCGCTCCTGCTCCGGCGCCGGCAGCTCGCGGAAGCGATTGTACTTCGCCCGCAGGTTCGTGCGGTCTTCGTCGTTGAGCGACAGCAGCCACTGCTCGCCATCGCGGGGCGTCGTCACATCGGCGAAGTGCTGCTCGCGGTCGTCGAGATCCGCCGAGTCGCCGGTCAGTTGTTCGAGCTGCCCGCCGAGCTCGTCCTCGAGCAGGTACAGGAACTCGACTTCCTTGAACTGGCTGTAAATGTCGACGTTGTCGATCGCCGCGAGATCGGCGACAAGCATCCGGTTGGGATCGTGCCACGCGAGCCGAAACACCAGCACGCCGAGGGCCAGCGCGACCGAGGCCGCGAGGGCCGTCGTCATCCACCGGCGCCGCCGCATCACGGGGATCGCCCGCGTCTTGGAGTGCAAATCCGCGGCGGCCGCCTCGATCACCAGGCTCATTGTCGTCCGCGAGAACCGGTCGTCGACCGTCGTCATCGGCAGCTCGTCCAGCGCGGTCCACGCGCGCTCCACGCTCTGCAGCTCCTGCCGATAGTCCTCGTCGGACGCCAACCGCCGCTCGACCAGCGCGTACGACTCCCCGGTGAGCTCGCCGTCCAAATAGGCGACGATCTCCTCAAGTTGCGTGTCGGCGTTGTCGTTGGACCGGGACATGACTTTGGCTTAACTGCTATTCGGACTAACCACCAAGAACGATGTGGAGAAAGGGAATTCTACCGCAGATGGCGCAGATTCACGCAGATAAGAGATGACTGTTGCCGCTCTGGTCATCTGTGTTTATCTGCGTCATCTGCGGACAAATCCGTTCCCCTTCTTCTTGGTGTCTTCGTGTCTTGGTGGTTAAGCGGTCTCCGAATCAACTCTTGATCGCTTCGACCTTCACGCCCTGCTGTAAGTAGGGCTCCAAAATATCGCGGAGGTTCGCCCGCGCGCGGGTGAGCAGCGACTTCACCGCCGAAGGGCTCATCTGCATCACTTCGGCAATTTCCTCGTAGCTCATGTGTTCAAACTTGTTGAGCAGCACCGCTTCGCGCTGCCGATCGTTCAGCGTTCCCACCGCTTGCTTCACCACTTCGCGGAGCTCGGCCTTGTCGAACTGCCGCGTCGGCATGAAGCCGCTCAAGTCGACCGCGGCCGCGTCCAGCGGATTGCCGCCGGACTCGTGCGCCGCCTTCGGCGTCAAATGCACCTCGCGCCGCCGCGCCAGCGTGCGCTGTGCGTTCGAAGCCACGTTGTGTGCGATCGTGAACAGCCATGTCGAAAACTTCGACCCCGGCATGTATCGCTTCCGAGCGCGGTAAATCCGCAAGAACACGTCCTGCGCCAAATCCTCGGCCATGTCGCGCCGGCCCGTCAGGTGCGACAGCAGCGACACGAGTCGATTCTGATAGCGCAGCACCAGCTCCTCGAACGCCTCGGCGTCGTCATCGCGCACGCGCAGCATTAGCCGCACGTCGGGATCGTGTGCCGTGAACCGTTCGACGGTGGAGTCGGTAAATGCCAAGTCGCGCTCTCGAAAACCGTTCGCCAGAGCCCGTTCGCCAGACTTACGTCCCGCGGCAGGCTCCGCTGGGGGTGGGGGTAAGCCCCTGCCCCTTAGGGTATGCAACCCCGCCCTGAGAATCCAGTTTCTTCCCCCTCCCTCGAAGGGAGGGGAACAACCGAGCACGGGCGACCTTAAGTCGCCCGGGCGAAGGGCGTTAGCGGTCCGGCCGTTTCGGGGAGGGATTCCCGACGCTCCCTCATCCCTGGACGTGTTTCCGAGCTACCGATTCAACCGCGGATTACGCGGATTACACGGATAAGAGTCGGATGCAGGTGACGGCGGGTCCCTCAATTCCCCCCGCCTTTCATCCGCGAAATCCGCG
>JANOIK010000312.1:0-5675 GCA_031407585.1 Planctomycetota bacterium
CATCGTAATCGGCCCGAGGACGAAGATGCCAAGCACCGGTCCCAGGGCAATTGCGATGGCATAACTCCCCAGGCTGATCCCCAGCCCGCAGATCGCCGCCGGCCCGAAATCCATCTGCTCGCCCTGGTTCACAAGATACACCAGGGCGACGATCACCGTCGCATCCAAAAGAATCCCCAGCATGTCGCACGCTCCCCCGGCGTCGCCGGCGAAAAAAAGATGAGTTCCGGACCTTTGCCCGCCGTGGCGCCAGTGTAAATAGCACCGGTAGCGTTCGCAATCAGTCCCGCAGCGACGACCGACGATGAGGAAAACTTCTCGTAGGTCACGGTACTCGCAAAGGAGTATGATCTCTTGATGCGCGGCAGTGCCTCGCCAAGCCTCTTCTCCCTGGAGCCATCGCCATGACGCCGGTTTCGTTTCCGCCGTTGTTCACAATATTCCTGGCCGTCGTCGCGGCACTTGCTGCGCAACCGGCCCGCGGTCAGCAACCCGAGGCCACCCGCATCGCCACCTTCGAAATTGTCGCGACCGAATTGAAGGAGCCTATCGCGGAAGCCGGACAATCGATGCTGCCAGTCCTCAACGATCGCCTCGCCGCGGCTGGACGGGCGCGCGTCGCCGATGACGGTCAAATTGAAGTCGAACTCTACGGCAATCTCACCCCCAAGCAGTACGACGCGATTCTGCGGAGGCTCACGACTGTTGGCCTCCTCGAGTTTCGCATCACCGCCTCGCGCCAGTTCGAACCGCACCAATCCATCATCGAACTTGCCGAGAAGCTGTCGGTGGACCAAGCCAGCGTTCGGATCGACGACAAAGAATTCGCCCGCTGGGTCAAGTGCGACGACAAAGAATTCCGCACGATGGAAGAGGCCGCCCAGCGCGACATGGTCGCGCGCAAAGCCGGCGATGCAATCCAAGCACTCGTGCTCACCGACGACGGCCTCGATGTGACCGGCGACTCCTTGAAATCCGTCGAAGCTGGCATCGACGCTATGGGCAAGCCCGACTTGCGCTTCGCCTTCAATCCGAAGGGAGCCTTTCTCTTCGGTCAACTGACCGGAAACCATTTGCCGACGGCTAACCAACAATTCAACCTCGGCATCGTTCTCGACGACCGCCTGCTCTCGGCCCCAACCATTGTTTCTAAGATCACCGATCGCGGAACGATCAGCGGCAACATGACGCAGGCCGAAATCGATTTTCTCGCGTCCGTGCTGCACGCCGGCCGCTTACCGTTCCCGCTCCACCTTGTGGCGGAGCGGTCGGTCGCCAAATAACGCGTCGACCGCAGTACGCTCATTGCTCCCGCCCCATGCGGCTTAGCGCTGCGCGCTTCTTCTTCCCAAAAACCCCTTGACGCCCCTCCCCGCCAATTGTATTATTGTATTAATACAAGTGACGCCGCCCCGCCGGCTCCGCAGTTCCCCATGCAAATCCACATCTCCACCGCCGGCGGCGTTCCGATCTACCTCCAGATCGTCACCCAGGTGAAGTATCTCGTCGCCTCGGGCCGGCTCGCTCCCGGCGAGGAGCTGCCCCCCATCCGCGTCCTCGCCGAGCGGCTCATCATCAATCCCAACACGGTTGCCCGCGCCTACCGCGAGCTCGAATCCGCCGGCGTCGTCGAGAAACGTCGCACCGCCGGCACGTACGTCTCCGAGCAAGGCTCGCCGCTCGCCCGCCGCGAGCGCACCAAAATCCTCACCGAGCGCATCGACGCCCTGCTGGCGGAGGCGCGCCAGATGGACGTCGCGTTCGAAGATCTCCTCAAACTCGCCGAGCGCCGCCACGCGGCCATGCAGGCGACAATCCCCGAAACCTAACGCCGAGGCCTAATCTCATGCACGCCACCCTCGCACCGCCGCAAGCATCCGCGCACTTCCCGCCGTCGAGCCCTCCGATCGTCGACGTCCGCCGCCTCACGCGCCGCTTCGGCGACACGACCGCCCTCGACGACGTCTCGCTCGCCATCCCCCGCGGCGGCGTCTTCGGCCTCATCGGAGCCAATGGCGCCGGCAAGACCACGCTTATCAAGCACCTGCTCGGCATGCTCAAAGCGCAGTCCGGCTCCGTGCAGGTCTTCAGCCAAGACCCCGTGACGAACCCCGTCGGCGTGCTGGGCCGCATCGGCTATCTCTCCGAAAACCGCGACCTCCCCGACTGGATGCGCGTCGCCGAGCTGATGAGTTACACGCAAGAGTTCTTCCCCGACTGGGACCCCGCGTACGCCGAGGAGCTGCGCGAAGCGTTCGATCTCGATCCCAACGCCCGCATCAGCCACCTGTCGCGCGGCCAGCGCGCCCGCGCCGGCCTGCTCGCCGCGCTGGCCCACCGGCCGCAGCTCTTGGTGCTCGACGAGCCCTCGTCCGGCCTCGACCCCGTGGTGCGTCGCGACATCCTCGGCGCCATCATCCGCACCATCGCCGAAGAAGGCCGCACGGTGCTGTTCTCGTCGCACCTGCTGGACGAGGTGGAGCGCGTCGCCGATCGCATCGCGATCATCCACCAGGGCCGCGTCCTGCTCACGGCGTCGATGGACGACATCAAAGACACGCACCGCCGAGTGACCCTGCGGTTCGACCGCGCGCTCGATCACCCGCCGGCCCTCGTCGGCGCGCTGTCGCACTCCGGCGCGGGCGCCGAGTGGACGTACCTCTGCACCGGCGAAAGCGAACAACTCCGCCGCGCGGCCGAAGCGCTCGGCGCGACCGTCGTCGCCGACCAGTCATTGTCGCTCGACGAGATTTTCGTTTCGCACGTCGTGAGATAAACGTGAAGGCCGAAACCCAACTTTCCCCTCCGATCCTAATCGTACTCGTACTCCTAATCGTACTCGCTCCTTCCCCTTCCCTTACCAACGCCGAACTCTCCGCCCGCGCTCCGCTCCGAGGACTCCGCGTCGCGGCTAACCAGTTTCCCCTCCTGAACCCTCACCCCCCTCCTCCCATGTCCATCCCCGCCGCACTCACTTGGGAACTCTTCGACCGCGGCCGCTGGGGCCTCCCGGCCGCCGCGCTCGGCGCGCTCGTCTTCCCGATGATCCTCCTTTCCGCCCTGCAGCAGGAAGGAGCGCTCAACGCCGACGACACGGGCATGCTCATCATGCATTTCGCGCTCGTGGGTACGAACCTGGTGATGTTCGGCGCCGCGCTCGTCTCAAACTCCTGGAACATGGCCCGCCTGCACGCCTACCCCGCGACAAACGCCACGCTCGTCACCTGGCGACTGCTGCCGGCCATGGTCGTGATGTATGTCGAAACGCTCGCCTGGACCGCGGCGCTCAACGCCCTGTATCACCTCGACTGGCCGCTGTGGGGCCCTGCCCTGATGTCGACCGTCGCGCTCGCCGCCGTCATTGCGGTCCTCTGGCTCACGCTCAACTCGCGTTGGATGATCGTCGCCCAATTGGTGCTCGCCCTCGCACTCGGAATGCTGTTCAACTCGCGCTACGGCGATATGTTCGGCGGCCCAGCTCACTACTGGACCGACGTGACGCCCGCTGAGATCCTCGTGCTCATTGCCATCGCGGCCATCTCCTGGCGCGTGGCCGTCTTCGCCCTCGCCCGCAACCGGTGCGGCCAGCCGCCCTTCTCACTCGGCATTCTTGCGGGAATTGAACGCCTGCTCCGTCGCGCCCCGTCCGCAGCCCGGGTCTACCGCTCACCCGCGCACGCTCAATACTGGTATCACCTGCGAAGTGGCTGGGTTGCTCCTTCGATTACGATCGCCGTCCTGCTCGTCGGCTTCACAATATGGCTCTTCACTAGTCGCCAGACCGACGACCTCGTGCGAAGTGTGATCGGCCTCGCCGGGTTCATTATGCTGGGCGCATTCGTCGGCGGCCTCGTCGTCGGCGACGTTAGCTCCGGCCGCGACGGGATTATGAGTTCGTTCCTCGCCACGCGTCCGATGGGTACCGCAGACCACGCGCGAACCGCCTTGCTCGCCGGCGCCGCCAGCCTCCTCTCGGCCTGGGCAGTGTGGACCGTCGCCGCGCTCCTCGCATTCGGCGCGTGCGCGCTGTTCGGCGCATTGCCGTCGTCGCTCATTCCCCACGATCAAGACTGGCGCTCGATCCCCTCCGCGCTAATCGCCTCGTGGATTCTCCTCGGCAATCTTACGGCCGTCATTCTCACCGGTCGGCCGCAGGGATTCGTCAAGCTCGTCCTGTTGGTGATCGTCGGCAACATCGCGCTGCAGCTCGCTGCAAAATACACGCTCTCGCCGGCAACACGGCACCAAGTGGCCGTAGCCTTCGCAATCGCCTTCGGCCTGGCATGCCTCTTGGGCACGCTCGCGGCATTCGTCGCCGCGCGACGCCGAGGACTCATCGACGCCCCCACCGCCTGGGCGTCGCTCGGCGCCTGGGCAGCAATCGTCGGCCTCACAATCCTCGCCCTGCCGCCCACCCCCGCGCTGCACGAATCCAGCTACGTCGCCCTCGTCGGCCTGCTCGCGCTGGCAGTGGCGCCGCTAGCCGCCGCGCCGCTCGCGCTGGCGTGGAACCGCCATCGCTAAGCGGCAATCATTCGGGACGTTGGCGGCGCTCTGCCTCACGGGCCAACGCTGCTTCGATGTATTCATCCGTGATGTAAAACGTCGTCGTGCGAAGGCGCTCGAGCGTCGACTTCAGGTCGATCAGATCACGCTCGGCCGCGAACTCCAATACCGCAAGCGTTCCCACGGCAGTGAGGCCAAGGCCCTCGGCGACGCGGCGCCCTCGTCGCTCGTCAATGAGAATGGCCTCGGCCTGCAGCTCCAAGGCGAGAGCGATGGCTTCGCTTTCTGCCGGGTCTAACCGACTTGCGGTTTCAGCAACCTGAAGCGGCGCCCGCACTCGAAGCCACGTCGGCGGAACGTCAAACCAACGCCTAACGGCAAGCGGCGCTCGCGATCGGGCTAGCTCCTCCATCACCCGCGGAGGAACGTGGATTTCACCGAACAATTCCGGCAGAACCTCGACGGCGTCGACAAGGATCAAGTAGTTCAACGGCGACGTGTCCGAAACAACAATCACCGGTCCCGCATGCTCCGCAATCGCTTGAGACTTTCTTCGACTTCCTCCGCGCTGGGCAGATCTTCGGTCACACGGTGTCGCTTGAGCACCCCGTCCGTCTCAAAGCGATCAAGTCCCAAAGCTAACGAGAGTTCGTAGCGCGTCACCTTTTCCTGCCGATAGAGCTCGACGAGCAGCGCCTCCTTGGCTTCGACGTCGAGATTTGGATTTTCCGACCGCAGTCGTTCTTCCACGTCGGCAGGTAAATCGATGGTTACTGACATCAGAGGCTCCTTGCTCAATTCTATCACACGGGGCTGTTCAATCCATGGACTTCGCCGCCGCGGCGTCAGGAATGTAATATGGAGGTCTTGTCAACTACGCCATGACAATTCATGTCTTTCCGACTCCACGCCATCCTTTGGGCCTTCGCACTGCTCGCCGCGGCGATGGCGACGTTCGGCTCACTTGGAATCTTGGCGGCGATCGGCGTCGCGCTCTTTTGGACAGCCATCTTCCACGGACGGACAACGACTCTCCTGGAATTGCCCATCATCCTTGTCGTCATAGCTTTTAGCGCAGCATCCATAGCTCGATTGTCTGTATCCAGTCAAGGTAGCCGTGCGTACTCCCGACATGCTGGCTGCCTCAATAACGTTCACGAGCTCGCGGC
>JANOIK010000313.1:0-2195 GCA_031407585.1 Planctomycetota bacterium
GTCGAAGTGATCGACGACGACGGCTCGCCGCGGGGCCGCAAGTTTTTTGCGATGTGGAACCCCGCGCCGCTCGGTCGCGACTCGCTGGCACGCCGCAGCGCCAATGACGACGCCGTCATGTGGCTGCAAGAAGCCGTCGAAGCCGACGCCCAGGCGCTCGCGTTCACGCGAACGCGCCAGGCGGCGGAGCTGATCCACCGCTACTTGCGGCAGTCGCTCGTGGACGCGCGCTCGCCGCATGCCGACAAGGTACGGGCCTACCGCGGGGGGTACCTGCCGAACGAACGCCGTGAGATCGAGCAGGATCTATTCTCGGGCCGACTGCGGGCTGTGGCGGCGACCAACGCGCTGGAGCTGGGCATCGACGTAGGCTCGCTCGACGTCGCGGTGCTGGTGACCTACCCCGGCACGATCGCGAGCTGCTGGCAGCAGGCCGGCCGCGCCGGGCGGCGCCATGACGAGAGTCTCGCGGTGCTGCTCGCGGGGAATGATCCCGTGGACCAGTACCTGCTGCGGCACCCGCAGTACTTCTTCGCGCAGTCGCCCGAGCACGCGGTCGTCGATCCCGATAACCCGTACGTGCTGGCCAAGCATCTCAAGAGCGCCGCGTTCGAGCTGCCGCTCACCGAAGACGACCTGCCGACGTTCGGGCCGCTCGCGGGGCCGATCGCCGAGGCGCTCTGCGCCGAGGAACAGCTCGCCGAGGTCAAAGGCGCCTACTACCACCCCGGCGGCACAAACCCCGCCGTCGGCGTGAGCCTGCGGCACATGAGCGATAACACGTTCGCGATCGTGGAAATCGACCCCAAAAAGCCGCGACCCGTGGTCGCGCTCCCCGCGCCGCAGTTGGCCAACCACTCCGTCCTCGCCCAAGTCGACGCCATCAGCGCCCCGGAGCTCGTCTACCCCGAAGCCGTTTACCTCCACGACGGCGAAACCTACCTCGTGCGAGAGCTCGACCTCCTCGGCAAGGTCGCGTACGTCGAGCGACGCGAGACCGACTACTACACCCAGGCCGTGCTCGAAAGCAGCGTGCGGATCAACGGCGAGCGGGCCTCCAGCGACGCCTTGCCCGCCGCGCTCTTGGCGTACGGCGATTGCGACGTCACATGGCAGACCGTCGCGTTCAAGAAGATCAAGTTCGCCACCCGAGAGAACATCGGCCTGGGGCCGGTCGACATTCCGGCTCAGAAGCTCAAGACCACGGCGCTGTGGCTGGCGCCTGATGACCGCGTGCGCGCGGCGCTCAAGGCCGAAGGACTTAAGGCGGGCGAGGGGCTCATGGGCCTACGGAACCTTGCCGTCGTGGCGCTGCCGCTCGTGGCGATGTGCGACAGCCGCGATCTGGGCGGCACGGTGAACAGCAACAACCTCGGCCGGCCCACGCTCATCGTGTACGACCGCTATCCCGGCGGGCTCGGTTACAGCGAGAAGGGATTCGCTCGCATCGGCGATCTGCTCGCCGTGTGCCGCGAGATGGTCGAGAGCTGCCCCTGCCCGTCGGGGTGCCCGAGCTGCGTGGGGCTGCCGAACCTGTGGCCGGCGATTCATGCCGATCCCGATCTGACGCGCGATCAGCCGATGCCGGACAAGCAGGCGACGGTTCGGCTGCTGGAGTTGGTGGATGCGCGGTCCGCGGTGATGGCGGGGGCCGTATGAGTGATGAGGCGTTGCGAATGCGGCTGGAGGCGCTCAATCGTGGGGCGCTGCCGGTGGGAGTGCGGGTGGCGGTTGCGCGCGTGGATGCGCCGAGCGTGGCGCGCCCGGCCGCTGAAGCGGCCTCGCCGGGGTTTGGGGCTTGGCGGGCGGGGGCGGTGAGGCCGATTCCGGGGTTGGTGCGGCGTGGGGAAGCAATCCTTACCGATGCCGGAGAGCATTGGGCCGTTTGCTTGCCCGTGGATGAGGCTTGGCCGGGGGGCGACGAGCTGGTTCGGCGGCGGTGGGAGGTGGTGGCGGGCGGCCAAGCGGGATGCGACTGGCTTGCCGGGTTTCCCGACGGCGTGCTGTTTCTCGATCTTGAAACGTGCGGGCTCGCAGGCAGCGCTTTGTTCCTCGCAGGCGTGTTGCGGCCGGTCGACGGCCGGCTGTGCGTCGAACTCCTGCTCGCGCGCGACTACTCGGAAGAGTCCGCCGTGCTCGCGAGTCTTTGGCAGCGGCTTGCGGCCGCCGAGGCGATCGTCACGTTCAACGGCAAG
>JANOIK010000324.1:0-2955 GCA_031407585.1 Planctomycetota bacterium
GGCACGGTTCTCTCGCTCGAATCGCGGGCAGTCCACAAATACGATGATCTGGCAGGGGTTGTGCCATCCAGCTTCAAGGAGAAGCGGAGCGTCGATGACGGCGGCTGGCACGGTCTGTTGATCAAGCTGACTGATTTCGGACTTGATTCTGGCCAGGACGCGGGGGTGAAGTAGCTGCTCAAGAAAACGCCTATCATTCACGGCGGCTGCGGAATCGCCGAAGACTCGATCTGCGATCGCGCGCCGCAGGATTCGACGGCTGCGATGATCGAGGATGGCCTCTCCCCAGCGAGCGATCAGTTGCTCACGGACCTCCGGCTCTTCGATGACGCTATGCGCCATCTGGTCGGCGTCGAAAACCACTGCGCCGCGCTCGGCAAGCATCCGAGCAACGGCCGACTTTCCACAGGCGATCCCGCCGATGAGGCCGATGATGTGCATAATCTAACGGCGCGCGTTATTCACTCACGAAGTGCATGCTCGACAGCTCGGCCTGACTCGCCCGCGCCGAAATGCCGAGAAACTCGACGCCAACAACCTGATCCTGGGCGTTGAAGTCGAGCACCACCCCAGGCCGAACCTCCTCGGACTCGACGATTTGCGATTCGTCGAGGCGAAAGTAGAGGGCGTCATTATCCCGATCCACTTGAACTCTCATCGTCCTTCCTTAGTCTTCGGTCGAAGAATGCGGTTACGAGTACCGGAGGCACGGCAATTTCATTGACCACGACCCGCAACCAGCGGTTTTCGTTTTCAGAGATTCGCTTTAAGTAGTGAATTGTCTTGTCGGCGTGATTCTCCACACGGTCGGGCGCCGCCAAGGCGTCATCCACCCACTCGCGGCGGATCGTCCGCTCGCGAAGCACGGTTGCAAAGTGGGACGACTCGATCATAGCTGATGCGCGTCCCGATTTGTTCTAGCCTGCATGGAGGGACGCAGCACACGGCCGCGCATCACGCGCGGCCATCGCGGATTCAAGAATCGCGTCCGCAAGTTGCGGCTCGTCGGCCAAGAGCCCGATGAGCGGATTCGGCCGCGCGCTCGCAGCGGGCATGGGCGGATTTAAGTTTTCAGCTTTAAGGACGTTGAAGATGGCCGCCTGGTCGGCGGCGCTCAAGCCGTGAATTGATTGCAGGATGTCGTGAAGGCTGGACATGATGCTCAATTATATCACAACGCCATGCGGTTTTTCCAACATCGATTCATCCATGTCCGCCCAATTCGGGCCCACTTTTACATCGACTTTCAGCGGCACGGCTAGCTCCATGACGCCGGCCATCTCCTCGCGAACCAGCGCCGCGAGCGCGGGCGCCGCTTCGGGCGGCGTCTCGAACAGCAGCTCGTCGTGGATCTGCAGCAACATGCGGGCGGGCGAATCCACCTCGCGAAGCCGGCGGTGAACGCGGATCATCGCCAGTTTGATCAGGTCGGCGGCCGTGCCCTGGATCACCGCGTTTACGGCCGTTCGCTCCGGCAGGTTGAGCTGCCGCAGGGCGCCGGTTTTCGTCTCGCGAAGCCCCGGCGGCACGGGACGCACGCCCTGGATCGCTCGCCGGCGGCCCATGAGCGTCGCGACGAACCCGCGCTCGCGGCATTCGACCAGCGTGTCGGTGAGGAACGCGAGCACGCCGGGATACTTGGCGAAATAAGTTTCGATGAACTTCGCGGCTTCCTCCTGCGACACGTCGATGGACTTCGCGAGGCCGAAGGGGCTCTGACCGTAGATGATGCCGAAGTTCACGGCCTTGGCATGGCGCCGCATCTCGCCGGT
Organism: Planctomycetota bacterium; assembly: GCA_031407585.1. Classification (GTDB taxonomy): domain Bacteria; phylum Planctomycetota; class Planctomycetia; order Pirellulales; family Lacipirellulaceae; genus Lacipirellula. Next base: position 1,773 of record JANOIK010000324.1, read on the forward strand.
GACCTCCGCGAGGCCGACTTCGTAGACCTGGCTCGCCACGAGTTGGTGGACGTCCTCGTCCCGCGCGAAGGCGTCGCGAAGCGTTTCGTCGCCGGAGCAGTGCGCGAGGATACGCAGCTCGATCTGGGAGTAGTCGGCCGCGAGCAGGAGCCAGCCGGGCTCGCCGGCGGTGAACGCCGACCGGATTTCGCGGCCTTCGCGCGTGCGCACCGGGATGTTTTGTAGGTTCGGATTGCTCGAGCTGAGCCGGCCCGTCGCGGCGCCGATTTGACTGAGAGACGAGTGGACGCGGCCCGTCGTCGGATGAACGAGCTGCGGCAGCGCTTCGATGTACGTGCCCAGCAGCTTCGAATACTGGCGGTATTCGACGATCTTCGCCGGCAGCGGATGCAGCGGCGCCAATTCTTCCAGTACGCTGGCGTCAGTGCTCGGGCCGGTCTTCGTTTTCTTGAGCACCGGCAGCTTAAGCTCGGTGAACAGCAACTGGGCCAATTGCTTCGGCGAGTCGATGTTGAGCGGGTGGCCGGCAAGCTCCTCGATCTCTTCCCGCAGCTTTTGCAGGCGCCCCCCGTAATCGGCGTTGAGCTCGGCGAGCCGAGGCACATCGACGCGCACGCCCAAGTGCTCCAGGTCGGCGAGCACTTCGATGAGCGGCGTTTCGACGTCGGCGTTCAGAGTATCCAAGCCATCGGCCGCGAGGCGGCTTTCCAGAATCGGCAAGAGCCGAAGCGGCACGTCGGCGTCCTCGGCCGCGTAGCGTCCCACCACGGCGACGGGCGCCTCGTCCATCCGCTTCTGGTTCTTGCCCGAGCCGATGACCTCTTCAATCTTGATGTTCTCGTGGGCCAGATACTTGCGCGCCAGGTGATCCAGATTGTGCGTCCGCTCGCCAGAGTCGAGCAGGAAGTCCGCGATCATCGTGTCGAACGCGACGCCGCGCAGCGTAATGCCTGCGGAGCGAAGTGCGACCATGTCGTACTTCAGGTTCTGCCCGATCTTGGCGATCGCCGGGTTTTCGAGAATCGGCCGCAAGGCGCACGCGACGGCATCCGGATCGAGCACGCGATCCCCCTCAGGTCCGCGTACTGGAATGTAAAACGCCTGCCCCGGCTGCCACGCCAATGCGTAGCCTACGATCTCGGCCGAGCGTGCGGAGATGTCTGTCGTTTCAGTATCGAACGAA
>JANOIK010000326.1:0-1967 GCA_031407585.1 Planctomycetota bacterium
GCGACCGTTACTTCCTGCGCGGGCAGTTATTGTTCGAACCCACCGACGCACTGTCGATCCGGCTGATCGCCGACTACACCTATCGCCAGGAAAAATGCTGCGCGGCGACCTATGTCGATGGCACGGTCAATCCGTTTATCGGCAATTTGAACAACCCCGCGACGCCGTTTTTGCAGCCAGGAGCAGTACCAGCCAGGACTAACGATTCCGGCAACAACATCATCAATGTGCTGCGCGATCTCGGTCAGTCGCTCACCGCATTCAATCAGGGCTATGGCCGCAGCATTTCGGTCACCCCCGGTCGCAGCTTCGGGGGCAGAACCAAGGATTACGGTTTTTCCGGCCAGATCGACTATGATTTCGGTAATGCTACGCTAACCTCGATCACCGGCTATCGCCAGTACCGATCAGGTCAGGGATCCGACACCGATTATGGCACCGTGGACATTCTCTATCGTGCGCCAAGCAAGGATGTCTATCGCCAGTTCCACACCTTTACGCAGGAACTGCGCCTGCAAGGCGAGGCTTTCAACGGCTCGCTCGACTGGCTGATTGGCGGCTTCTACGCCAATGAAAAGCTTACAGCACGCGACAATCTGCGCTTTGGCAATCAATACGGCCGCTTTGCCACTTGCCGGATTATTTCGGGCGGCGGACTATCCGGTCTTTATTCGCCCACCAGTCCGCTATGCGTAGCGCCCGGCGTGGGTCCCGCGACATTAGCGGGTGCTACTGGAGCATCCGGGCCGGATATAGTTGCAGCGTTCACTCAATTGGATTCGCTGAACAATCTTGGCACGACCAACGATCAGTATTTCCAGAAAGATACCAACTGGGCACTGTTTACCCATAACATTGTGCATATCACGGATACGCTCGATCTGACGCTTGGGCTCCGATACACCAAGGACAAAAAGAATTTTAATGCGACCTTCGGCAACGACAATACACGTTGTACCGCAATTCAAGCACTCGTTCTCGACGACCTACAGTTACCGCAAAATCCGCTTACAACTACGGATGACACTGCCCGTGCACTTGCGGCGGGCCTAATTGGCCTTGGATGCCAAGGCAACTCGACGGCTGAACTCAACGGCGTGTCGATTAACGATAGTCGCAGCGAAGACGAATTTACCGGAACCGCAATCCTGTCGTGGAAGCCGGTCGAAGATCTGCTGCTCTACACCAGTTTTGCGCGTGGCTATAAAGCGGGCGGTTTCAATCTGGACCGTTCAGCTTTAAAATCACCGATCTTTCCGTTCTCGGCAACGCCGGGCGGTGCACAGGCGCTGGTCGGTAGACTGCAGTTCGATCCCGAACTGGTCGACAGCTACGAACTCGGCGCAAAATATTCGACTGGTCCATTCAGCCTGAGTGTTTCGGCCTTCCGTTCGGATTTCTCGAACTTTCAGCTGAATACGTTCGATGGCAGCGTCTTCCTGGTTGCGACGGTCAACGGCTGCAACAATCTGATCGGCGGCCCGACTGCCGATTCCGATACTAGCGCCACAACGGGTGCCTGTGCGCCTGACGACGTGACCTATGGCGTACGCACCCAAGGCTTCGAGCTTGAAGGCGCGCTTGTTCCGGCGCGCAATTTCCGCGTTGCGGCAGGCTTGACTTACGCCCGCACCAAATATCGCGGCGACATCATCGGCAACAAAAGCGGCCTGGCGCTCAACCCTGCCCTTCGCAAGCTGCCGGGTGACAACCTTTCAAATGCACCGGAGCTGGTTGCGACGTCGAGCGTCACCTGGACGCCTGAAATCGGCAGCAGCGGGCTGACTGGCTTGTTCTACGTCGATGGCCGCCTGACCAGCGATTACAACACCGGTTCCGACCTGTTTCCGCAGAAGGAACAGGATGGTTATGCGATATTCAATGCACGCATCGGGCTTCGCGGTCCGGATGAGTCCTGGGGTATCGAGCTCTGGGGCCAGAATATCTTCAACGAGGATTATGCGCAG
>JANOIK010000328.1:0-4089 GCA_031407585.1 Planctomycetota bacterium
GCCGGCGGCCAGCACGACCAGGTTGAATCCACCGGCATGCTCGCCCTGGACGGCACGCTCGCGGTGTCGCTCATCGGCGGCTTCATGCCCAGCGCAGGTCAATCGTTCGACATCCTCAACGGCGGCGCCCTGAGCGGGGCCTTCGACACGCTCAACCTTCCGCCGCTGAATGGGGGGCTGTCGTGGAACGTCGCTCAGTTGTACGCCACGGGGACGCTTGCCGTAGTTGCAGCGCCCGTCTTTACCGCCGACTTCGACCACGACGGCAACGTCGACGCGGATGACCTCACGCAGTGGCGAGGCGATTTCGGCGAAAATGGGTTGAGCGACGCCGACGACGACGGCGACTCCGACGGCGACGACTTACTCGCCTGGCAGCGACAGTTGGGCAGCCCATCGGTCACGGCGGCGGCCGAGCGGGTTCCGGAGCCCGGCGCCATTGCTTTGATTTCGTTGGCGGGGTGTGGATTGCCGCTGGTCCGTGAACGGCGTCGCAAGACGCTCAAAAATCATTGGTTTGCCGGCATTCGTCCCGCGCAGGCGTAGTGGCCAACGGTCCCGGGCCAGTGTCGTGTCACAACTCCTGTCGGAATTCAAAGTGCCATAATGCCATCAAATGGCAGCTTCTCGGCACAGCGGAGGTTCATTTCTTCGATGCACCGCTGCGCGCTGAGGTGAGGGGGCCGGAGGAATCTTGTTGAGAGCGCTCGGGCGACTTTGGGTCGGCTTTGGTCGGTGCTCCGGTCCCCGCCAGAGGAAGGGAGCCGGGTTCTTGTAGTTTGGGCGGCCGCCGAGCGGGCCTGCCCCCCCATGAATGCTCCGGTCCCCTCCCCTCGGCGGGGAGGGAGCACCGAGCATGGGCGACCCGAAGTCGCCCGAGCGCAGGTGGTACCCTTCGCGAAGCGACAGGGAGGGGGGAGGCCTCGGGTACACGGCCCTGCGTCTCTTGCCATCCTGTTACAATCGCCATCCATGTACCGCGACGAAGAACATCGCGACTTTGCCTGTCGCATGCACAATGTGCCCACGGGAGCGGAGAAGGTGCTTTGGCGATTTTTGCGCGCTGGGCAGGTTGACGGTCACAAGTTTCGCCGACAGGCGGCGATTGGGCCTTATTTGGTCGACTTTGTCTGCTTTGTGGAGCGGCTGATCATTGAGCTCGATGGGCCGCAACATTTGGAGCAGGAGGTTGCGGAAGTATAACAAACGGCGGACGGAGTGGTTGGCGGGGCGTGGGTTCCGGGTGTTGCGGTTTCGCAATCATGAGGTGGATGAGGATCCGTGGCTGATCGTTGACAAGATTCGGAGGCGCTCAGGTCGCCGCGCCCGACTTGATGCGGCGCCCCTCCCCAGCCGTCGCCGCCGAGGGGAGGGTGCCAGAGGATTGTCCTTCCGCCTCACGGTGTGTCTCGCCGTGTACCTGCTTCGTCCCCCCTCCCCAGCCCGGTGCTTCGCACGGACTACCGCCTGCGCTCGGTCGCCACTGGCGCCCGTGCTCGTTGCTCCCGCCGAGGGGAGGGAGCCGGAGGTTTTCTTTAGGAGGTGGGCGCATTGCGATTCCCGCGGGCCGCCTGCTGTCCGCTGGTGAAATGTGTGATTGATGATTTTCAATCAGGGCGACCCGTTGGTTCGCCGTCGCCTCGCTGCGAGCGCGTGCCTATGATTGGCGTAACTTCCCTTCGATTGGCGACTTGCGATCCGGCCGCGATTGCTCGATCACGCCACCAGCCGCTGCGGCCGTCCGATTGCAAGCGTATGCCCGATTAGGCGGATTAATCCGGTTTTTCGCTAGACATCGGGTCCCCCCTGGGTAAAATTATACGGCTGGATATGGCTGGTTCCTCCCCGATCAGTCGCTCACCGATCACCGTAGACGCACTACACGAAGAAAGGTCCTTGTCTCGCGATCATTCCCGCTCACGCCAGACGGCAACGTCCCCGCTTTTACGTTTGCAGAGTCCTCGCATTGCGAGCACCGTCAGCCGAGCCCGATTTCGAGACAGCCTCCGCCTTAAACGGCACATTCTTTTTGATCGCGTGGCAAAGATTCGGGGCAGCGAATCTGGACTCACAGCGGCACGACGCGCCTGGGCGTAGCGTCGGCCCTGGTGGTGCGTCGTAGTTTGTATGCCCTCGCGTTTTATGCCGCTTGGTTGCGCCTTCGGTGAGGCGAGTTTTGCATGCACGCGTTGGTTGCGCGGTTCCTGGACCTCTTACCGAGGTCTTCACTGCGCGCTGGCATGACTTGCGACTGGCCGAACTGAAAGTGCGCGAAGATTGCAGGACGGTGACGAGTGTATGCGTTGGCGAAAGTGTGCGTCACAAACGTGCGTGAACGCCGGCGCCTTTCCCGTAGCTGTAATCTTTTACCAAATGGCATGGTGAGAATTGTTTTGAGTCGACCGGTGCTAAGATTAGTTGTCTCTAGGACCAAGTCTGGGGCAAACCACCGCGGCGCGGGAGCGGCGAAGAGTACGCGCGGGCGTTTTGAAGAGTTGTGGCGTTTTGCATCCGACTTGCGTCGCCTGCTGTTAGCGGCGACGTCTTATGACCGGCATGGGCAGCATCTGATTTTCACGGCGGCTTGTCGTTGCGTGAGTGCGTCCGTTCGCGCTCCGCATGGATTGACAATCCCGGCACGTCGCTCGCGACAACACATTCTTGAGGAGTGTTGAACTTGTACGACACGTTAATGGATCACGATTTGGAAGACGATGCGGTGGTCGTTGAAGGCGACGTCGAGATCGAGGCCAAAGGCCTCGACGACGACATCGAGGACGACGACGACAGCGTATCGCTCGAGTTGCCGGACGACGCCAAGGAAGATGCCGCGGCGGCGCTGGAATTCGACGAAGACGCGCCGGACGGCGAGTCGTGGTCGGACGATCCCGTGCGCATGTATCTCACCCAGATGGGCGAGATTCCGCTGCTCACCCGCCAGCAGGAAATCAACCTGGCCCGGCGGATCGAGACGACCCGCACGGCGTTCCGTCGCCGGCTGCTCGCGTGCGACTACGTGATTCGCGCCGCGTACAAGGTGCTGAAGCGCGTTCATCGCGGCGAGCTGCCGTTCGATCGCACCGTGCAGGTGTCGGTGACCGATCGGCTGGAAAAGGAGCAAATCCTCGGCCGGCTGCCGCACAACCTGGCGACGCTCGAGACGCTGCTGGAACGCAATGCCGAAGACTACCGGATCGCCAGCTCGAAGAGCGCGAAGCCGGCTCGCCGTGCGGCCGCGTGGCAGAACCTGGCCAAGCGCCGTCGCCGAGCGGTGATGCTGGTGGAAGAGCTGGGCCTGCGGACCCAGCGGATCGAGGCGATGATTGGCACGCTCGAAGGCTTCAGCTGTCGGGTCGACGAACTGCGCGCCCAGTACCTGCAGATGCGCAAGGATCGCAAGCCGGCCGCGGACCGCGAGGCGGTGGCGATTGAGTACCGCAACATTCTGCGAGTGACGCAGGAGACGCCCACGAGCCTTCGCAATCGCGTGAACTATCTGAAGGACGTGTACTCGAAGTACCAACGGGCGAAGCGCGGCCTGAGCGAGGGCAACCTCCGCCTGGTCGTGTCGATCGCCAAGAAGTACCGCAACCGTGGCCTGTCGTTCCTCGACCTGATTCAGGAAGGCAACGCCGGCCTGATGCGAGCGGTCGACAAGTTCGAGTATCGCCGCGGGTTCAAGTTCTGCACCTACGCGACGTGGTGGATTCGCCAGGCGATCACCCGTGCCGTGGCCGACCAGAGTCGCACGATTCGCATTCCGGTGCACATGGTGGAAACCATGAGCCGCGTGCGGAACGTGAGCCGGGCGCTGCTGCAGCGTCTCGGTCGCGAGCCGACGATCGAAGAAACCGCCAAGGCGGCGGGCTGCTCGGTGGACGAAGCGCGTCGCGTGCTGGCGATGAGCCGGTACCCGATCAGTCTCGACCGCCCGGTGGGCAACAGCGAGGACAGCCACTTTGGCGACCTGCTGCCGGATAGCGGGGCCGAGAGCCCGGCGATCGGCGCCGCGCAAGAGATGCTGCGGTCGCGGATTTCGAAGGTGCTCAAGACGCTCAGCTACCGCGAGCGCGAGATCATCAAGCTGCG
>JANOIK010000331.1:0-25292 GCA_031407585.1 Planctomycetota bacterium
TGTTGGGCAGCGAAGCCGACGGGCTGAGCCACGCCTGGGATTCCGCGGGCGTCACGCCCATCGGGCTGCCGATGCTCGGCATCGCCGACAGTCTCAACGTGTCGGCGACGGCGGCGGTCCTGTTTTACGAGGCGCAGCGACAGCGACTCGCAAATCTGTCCTGAGCCGGCGCCCCGCCTACTGCCCCGCGAGTTGTTCGAGTAACACGTTGCCCGCTTCGCGAATCTCTCGAACGGCATTCCAGTCGTCCTTGTAGTTCACTTTGGCGAACTTCACCGTGCCCGAGGCGCCGTACTTCTTCTCCAGACCCGTGCCGTCCCAGGCGAAGTCGACTAGCGCTTTGGTGATCGCGTCTCGCAACTCCGGCGTCAGATTGTGGGCATATCCGAGGACGCTCGGCGGGAACGGCTCCGATTCGTAGATCACCCGAATCGCGTCCTTGTCCACCTCGCCCGCAGCGAGCATGCGATCGAGAATGTCGCTGGCCACGGCGGCCGCCTCAAACTTGTTTTTTGCCACGCCCTTGATGGATTCCTCGTGGTCGAACGAGAAACCCCATCGGTAGTCGCGCTCGGGCTGCAACTTGTACTCATTCATCAGCAACACCAGCGCCGCCGTGCAGCCCGTGTTGGAGCGCGGTCGGACGAACGTGATACGGCGTTTCGTCAGCTTGCCGTCAATTTCGACGGGCGCCAGGTCTTCGAGTTTTTCGATCGTGCTCGTTGCCGGCACGATGATCTTCATCGTGATCTGGTAGTCGCCATCCTCATTCGCGAAGCTTGCCACGGGGATGAACCCGGCCTCGTTGACGGCCGCCGGCGCTTCACCCGTGCTGAATGCCGTGACGTGCAGGTCGCCCGACTTGATTGCGCGGATTTGCTCGCCCGTGTCGGCGTAGGTCTGCAGTTTCACTTTCTTGCCGGTGCTGGCCTCTAGTGCGGCGATGAGTTCCTTCCAGGTATCTTCCTGCCCCTCCGAATCTCCGCCGGCGACGACGGAGAAATTGAGCTCGTCGGGATTCTTTAGATCGCCGGCGTCGGTCGGAGCGTCGGCGAGCAAGTCGCCATCGGCGTCCTTGTGCGCCTTATCGAGCGTAGCGCCCTCAATGGGGCCGCCGAAGAGATGGTGAAACGTCGTGAGCTGGCCACGCGCGTCGGTTTGCTGCTTCTCCAGCTCGACATTGTTGCTGTAGATCTTGTTGGCGCCCCACACCACCAGCGCCAGCGGAACGGCGAGCGCCAGGACGCGACCCAGGGAAAACGAACGCGCGGGCGAGGCGGGCGTATCGGACATGATGAAACACCTTTGTCGAAGTCGAATGCCGGGACGAGGGGAATCCGCGTGCTCAGCGACCGGCGGCTCGCGGATGGGTTAGCATACCACCGCAGGGTGAGAATTCAACGAACCAGCGCCCGGGCGGCCGCCAGCGTGTTTACCAGCAGCATGACGCGGGTCAGCGGGCCCACCCCGCCGGGGACGGGGGTGATCCGGCCCGCGATTTCGGCCGCGGGCTCGAAGTCGACGTCGCCGACCAGCCCCGTTTCGATGCGGTTGATGCCCACGTCCACCACCGTGGCCCCCGGGCGGATCATGTCGGCCGTCACGAACTTGGGCCGACCGATGGCGACCACCAGAATGTCCGCCCGCCGCGTGACCGCGGTCAAATCCGGCGTGCGGCTATGGGCGAGCGTGACCGTGGCGTCGGCGCCGGCCGCGCGCTGGCCCAGCATGATCGCCAGCGGCTTGCCCACGATGTCGCTGCGGCCGACGATCACGACATGCTGCCCCGCGATCGGCACGTTGTTGCGGATGAGCAACTGCTGAACGCCGCCGGGCGTGCAGGGCGTGAACCGCGGGCGCCCCTGCACGATGCGGCCGACGTTCTCGGGGTGAAAGCAGTCGACGTCTTTGTGCGGGCTGACGGCTTCGAGCACGACGCGCTCGTCGATGTGCTCCGGCAACGGCAGTTGCACGAGGATGCCGTGGACGCCAGCGTTGCGGTTGAGCTGGTCGATCACCGCGAGCAACTGCGCCTGCGTGGTGACGTAGGGCAGGCGTTGCAGGCGGCTCTTCATGCCGACCTCATCGCAGTCGCGGCGCTTGTTGCGCACGTAGACCTGGCTGGCGGGGTCGTCGCCCACGATGACGGCGGCGAGCGTGGGCGCTAAGCCGCAGGCGGCGGTGAATTCGGCGACTTGAACCGCGAGCTCGGCGCGCATCTGCTTGGCAAGCGCGTTTCCATCAAGAATTTGGGCAGGCATGGCGCGAGGCGGGCAGTGACAATAGAGGGTGTTAGCCGCGACGCGGAGGTCCGCCGCAGCGGAGCGCGTGCGTCACGTCGCGAAGATGCAAGCACGGGGCAGTGCGTGATTGTAATCGTGCGAGCGCGGCCGCGTCAGGCGGCGGCGAGCCACGAGAGTCCGGCGGCGCCGTCGAGCCAAAGGAGCATTCGCAGCGATGCCCAGGCGAGCCCGGCCGCGACCACATCGTCGGCGACGATGCCCCAACCGCCGGGGAGCTTTTCCGCGGTGCGCACCAGTCCTGGCTTCCAAATGTCGAACAGCCGAAACAGCAGAAACCCGGCGAGCAGCAGCCGCCAGGTGAGCGGGGGCCCGCCTAGAAACACGATCGGCAGCACCGCGATTTCGTCGAGCACGATCGGCTGGGGATCCTCGCCGGCGCCGAGCGCTCGCGCCGCGAGATCGCAAATCGCCACGCTCATCAGCAGGATGGCCACGACAAGGGCCACTTGAACCTCGAGATTCGGCGCCTTGTCTACAGCGGGGACGAGCGCCCAGGCCCAGAGGCCGCCGATGGTGCCCGGCGCCGGCGCGACGAACCCAATTCCGAAGCCCGTGGCAACCCACACGGCCAAACGGCCGGCGAGCGAATTGGCGTCCGAGGCATGGGATTTCTCACGCATGGGCGGCATCCTACGCACGGCGGGCGCGGGTCACAAGCGGCCGCAAAATCATCGATATGGCCCGCGTTCCTGGCGGCGACTATCATTGAAGTTCACGCGAAACTGCCCTAACTGGGCAATTTGTAGTGTGGACACCGAAGCGAGATTGCCAGAAGCATCGACATGAGCGAATCACCGACCGCCGCGGAACCCGTCGCCCCCCAGGCCACTGAGAAGGCCGAGAAGCTCAGCCCGGTCGAGGGCGTGAAGCTGGCGAGCAACTACCTGCGCGGAACCATTGCCGAGGAACTGGTCGACGGCAACGACCACTTTGGCAAAGACAGCATCAACCTGTTGAAGCATCACGGCACGTACCAACAGGACGACCGCGACGATCGCAAGGGCGGCAAGACGTTCAGCTTCATGGTTCGCAGCGCGATTCCCGGCGGGAAGCTTACGAGCGACCAGTTTCTTGCCGAGCTCGACCTGTGCGACGAGGTGGGCAACACGACCCTCCGAATCACCACGCGGCAGGGCTTGCAGCTGCACGGCGTCTTGAAGTCGAACCTGCGACACGCGATCCACCGCATCAACGAAGTCCAGCTCTCCACGCTCGCGGCGTGCGGCGACGTGGAACGCAACGTCATGTGCTCGCCGGCGCCGTATAAGTCGGATCCCGTTTACGATCAGCTCCAGGCGATGGCCCTGAAGCTCGCGGTCCATCTGCGGCCGCACACGCGGGCCTATCACGAGCTGTGGCTCACTGACGAAGGGACCGGCGAAAAGCATCTCGCGGGCGGTGGCTCGAACGGCGCGGTGGTCGAACCGCTTTACGGGCCGACCTACCTGCCGCGTAAGTTCAAGACTGCCGTGGGTCTGGCGGGAGACAACATCGTCGACTTGTACTCGCAGGACCTGGGCTTCCTGGGGATTGCCGAGAACTGGAACGTCATCGGCTACAACGTGCTGGTGGGCGGCGGATTCGGCACCACGCCCAGTGCCGAGAAAACCTTCCCCGCGATCGCTCAGGCCATGGCGCACATCGCGCCGGCACAGGCGCTCGACGTTGCCGAGGCGGTGATCAAGGTGCAGCGCGACTTCGGCAATCGCGCGGATCGCAAAATTGCCCGTCTCAAATACCTCATCCACAACTGGGGTCTGCCGCGATTCAAAGAGAAGGTCGAGGAGTACTACGGCGCGGCCCTGGCGCCGCCGAAGCCGATCGTGGTCACCGAGCTCAACGACGGCATGGGCTGGCACGCCCAGGGCGACGGCAAATATTTTTACGGCCTCAATGTGGAGAACGGCCGCATCAAAGACGAAGGCGTCTTCCGGCTCAAGACGGCCCTGCGCGAAATCTGCCGCACGCTCGCCCCGCCGTTACGGCTCACGCCGCACCAGAGCATCATCTTCTGCGACCTGAAGGAAGCCGACAAACTGCGGTTGTTCGAAATCCTAAAACGCAACGGCGTGCCGCTCACCGAGGAGATCAGCGCCGTGCGGCGGTGGTCGATCGCATGCCCGGCGCTGCCCACGTGCGGACTGGCGATCACCGAGAGCGAGCGCATTCTGCCGACGATGATCGATCAACTCGACGTCGAACTGGCGAAGCTCGGCCTCGGCAACGAAGTCTTCACCACGCGCATGACGGGATGCCCCAACGGCTGCGCCCGGCCGTACAACTCGGACATCGGCCTCGTCGGCAAGACCAAGGACAAATACACGGTGCTCCTGGGCGGACGTCGGCAGGGCGATCGGCTGAACTTCGTGTACCAGGACCTGGTGCCCACCGACGAGGTTGTGCCGTCACTCGTCGCGGTGCTGCGGTATTTCAAGGAATCGCGCGAGCCGGGCGAGGCCTTCGGCGACTTCTGCCACCGCAAAGGCAAGGACGACCTGCTGGCGACCTGCGGCGAGCTGAAGCCGGCGGTGTGACCGGCCCCGCGCCGAACTGCTTGGCAAACACGGCGCTCCCTGCCTACACTGTGGCTGCACTTCCGGCTCAGCAGGAGCTTCGCCCTCCCGCTGCCATCATCTTCAGGCGACTACTTTCCGCTTTCCGCGAGGACGACGCTATGGCCTGGCTCTTCGAGCGGATGATCGAGTTGGCGGCGTGGGTCGCCTTCATCCTGGGAGTGGTGTTTCTCACCGAGTCGGTCTACCTGCTCATCCAGTGGGTGCAGTCGTTGCGCACCCCAGAGCCGGCGCAGCCCCTGCTTCTGCAGTCCGCGGACGCCGCCGCGAAGTTTGTGCTCTCCGCCCTGGCCATGGGCTGTCTGGCGTGCATCGACCGCTACGTGTTCGACTTGCCGGAGTCGGCGAACAAGTAGTCAGCGGCATCGATCCAGAAGCTCCGCTTTCCGCGCCTCATCGAGCATCGAAGCCGCGCCCTCGCAATCGTTACAACCGCTACGGCGGCAGTCGCGGGTTTGCGCACCTCCGCGCCCTTGGCGTCGGAATGCCGCATTGTCGCCGTAGACTTTTCTAGCGTGGATGCGCCCAGCGCGGCCCAGGCATCGTCGCCTGGGCTACCGGCGTTTCAGCATCGCGCCCGAGGCATTTCGACTATGGCCGCTGTTCCTCCACTCCAACTTGCGCCCGCTGAGCGCGCGTCGGCCGACTGGAGCGGACCTGTCGCGGAGTTGATGCCGCGCCGGCCGAGGACGCGGTGGTGGAGCCGATTCTTGCGGTCGAAACAAGCCGACGAAGCTCAGAACAAATATATTGAGCTGGTCGAGCGACTCGAGCGAGCCGTGCACGGCTCGAGCGACGGTCTGTGGGAATGGGATTTTCGCACCGGCCGCGTGTGGATCATGCCGCAACTGGCGGCGCTGCTCGAGAAGACGGTCGAGCAGCTTCCCATGCAAATCGAGCAGTGGTGGGACGAAATCCACCCCGACGATCTCGCGGGCCTGCAGAATGCGTTGTACCGCCATCGCGACTTCGGCGATCCCTTCGAGCGACAATTCCGCATTCGCACCAGCAGTGGAGCCTATCGGTGGTTCCGCAATCGCGGACTCGCGTACCGCGATGAGAACGGCAAGGCGCTCGTCATGGCGGGGTCGATCTGCGACGTCGACGACCTGTTCCGCGTCCAGCAATCCTTGCGGGACAAAGAGGCCCAGCTTCTCCAGCAGCAAAAGATCGACGCCATCGGATCGCTCGCCGGCGGCGTCGCCCACGAGTTCAACAACCTACTTCAGGCCATTCGCGGCTACGCCTCGTTCGCCCGCGAGGCGTCCAGCGATCCCCAGCAAGAATCCGACCTCGACCGAGTGCTGGAAACGTGCGACCGCGCCACGACGTTCACTCGGCAACTGCTCGATTTCAGCCGGAAGGAATCGGCCGAGCCTGGCCCGTGTTCCTGCGACGCGCTGCTTGGCGATCTTCAAGCCCTGCTCAAACCGCTGCTGCCGTTGGGCGTCGAGCTAACAATCCAACAAAGCGCCGCGGGCCGTGCGGTGCATGCCAACGAACGGCTGCTGCAGCAGGCGCTGCTCAACCTGTGCATCAACGCCTGCGACGCCATGCCCGACGGCGGGCGCCTGCTGGTGCGCAGCGAAACCTACACCGCGTCGGCGCAGAACGCCGCGGTCCATCCGAACCTGGCGCCGGGCGAGTATGAGCGCATCCTTGTCACGGATACAGGCTGCGGCGTTTCGGCCGAAGCCGCCGAGCGTCTGTTCCAGCCGTTCTTCACGACCAAGCTGGCGGGCCGCGGCACCGGCCTGGGGCTCAGCACCGCAGTGGATATCGTCACGCAATCCGGCGGGTGGATGGATTTCTTCAGCACGCCGGGCCACGGGACGACCTTCCGAGTGTACTTGCCGGTGAGCTACGACGACGCGCCCACGGACGAGTCGCCAGCGGCGGAAGCGCCCCCGCGCCTCGAAGCGACGATTCTGTTGGCGGACGCCGGCGCCACCGGCGAGGTGGGCCAGCGGATGCTGGAGCACGCCGGCTGTAAGGTGCTGGCGGCCAAGACCGGCGACGAAGCGATGACGCTATTTCACGAACGCCTGTTTGAAATCGACGCGATCGTGCTGGACTTGGCGATCCCTGGCTTGAGCTGTCGCGACGCGCTCGAGCAGATCCGCGACGTGTCCCCCGAAATGCCTGTGTGCGTCTGCACCGGTTACGACCCCGCAGCGTCGCAGTTCGATGCCCTGCGAGCCGCCGGCTGCGGCATCGTGGAGAAGCCCTTCGACGGGCGGCGTCTGCTCTTGGCGTTGAAGTCGGTGATGAGTGCGGCGACCAACCCGGTCGAGGCCGCGTGGTAAGAGCGAGCATGGAACAAAGAATTTATCGCGCTCTGGTGGTGGACGACGAACCGGCGGTTCGCGAGGCGACGGCCCGCGCGCTGTCGGCCGAGTCGTTTTGGTGCGACACCGCGGGCGACGGCCGCGAGGCCCTGGAGCGCTACCGCGAGTCGCGCCACGACCTGGTGGTCACCGATCTGCGCATGCCCGGCATGCACGGCTACGCCTTGGCGCTGGAGTTGCTGAAGGACGAACAGCCGCCGCGCATCGTCGTGCTCACCGCCATTGCCGAGCCAAGCCTGGTGCGGGACCTGTTCAGCCGCGGCGTCGACGACGTGGTAAGCAAACCGGTCGATGTCCGTGTGTTCGCGACCAAGATGGCGTCGCTGTTCGAGCGCGCCACGTGGCGTGAGTCGCTGCTGGCGCGCGAGCGGCAATCAGGACCGATCACCCCCGTCAGCGGTCACACGCTGGTGGCCCACATCGAGCACACGCTGGACCTCGCTTCGAAGCCCGTGTCGGCCGAGTTGGAACAGATTTTCCAAGCCGCGGCGACAGAGGTTACAGACCCGCCGGCCGCGATGATCACCTACCTGGAGCGCATGTTCGACGACGCCGCCGGCGAGGGCGACCGGCGACAGTCGGAACGGGCGTCCTTGCTGGCCACCATCACCGCGATTCCGCTCAACGGGGCGTTTCTGCCCTGCGGCGAGCCATTCAAGGGCGCCGCCCGAGACGCCTCCGAAGGCGGCCTGAGTTTGCTGCACACCCGGGCGGTTCCCGCCGAGTATCTGGCCCTGCGGTGGCGCAGCCTCGGCTCGCCTGGGCGTCAAATCAACCTGATCATGCAAGTCCAGCGCTGCCAACCCATGGGCCCGTTCTATGAGCTGGCAGGCAAGTTCATCGCATCTCCCGAATGACCTTGAGCCAACACAATGCCGCGCCGACGGGGCGGACTTCAAGGAGTCGCCAGAACGGTCGGGCTGCATGCTCCGCGAGCCAGCCGCCAGGCGGACTTCGGAAATCCCTACGTGCGATTCTGTCGCATCATCGCCGCGCGGTGACTACATTGATGGATAGCCACGCCGCAGCACGGAGACATGGGGGCATGTCGCCGCGCTGGTTAAGGCTTGCCGCCGGATCGATTTTCTCACCGGCTTAGTGCGAAGCATGAGCACCGACGCCCTCGTATTCATCGTTGACGACGACCCGCCCTCGCGCCTCGCGATCGAGGCTATGCTCCAGGCGCGCGGGGTCCGCGCTGAATCTCTAAACTCGCCCAGCGAGTTGTTTGGCCGCTATCGCGGCGAGCCGGGTTGCGTCATCGCGGACCTGGCGCCGGCGGTCGCCGATGGCGACGACATGCAGGTCGAGCTCACCCGACGCGGGTGGAGCGTCCCCGTGATCGCACTGGCGGCGCGAACCCAAACGGCCGCGGTCGTGCGAGCCATGCGCAACGGCGCCGTCACGGTGCTCGACAAGCCGTGCAACGCCGACGACCTGTGGCAGGCCCTCGAGGCGGCGCTCGCGCTCGATGCCGCGCGGCGCCGACGCCGCGATGAGCAAAGCGGTCTCCGCGAGCGGTTCGCGTCCCTCTCGGAGAAGGAGCGGGAAGTGCTGCGCATGATCGTGGCCGGCCGGCCCAACAAGGCCATGGCCAACGCGCTGGGCGCCAGCCTGCGCACGATCGAGAACCGGCGCCGCGAAGTCTTCTCGAAGCTGGGCGTTCGGTCGGTGGCCGAATTGGTCACGCTGACGCTGAAGTTTGAGGGAACGGCGGATTTATGATTTGGGATTTATGATTTATGATTTGTCGGGCGCCCACGTGAGGGCCCGCCGTCATTTCATAAATCAGAAATCCTAAATCATAAATGCCGATGTTCGATCTCTTCACACCCGACAGCACCCGCCTCGCCTGGATCGGCCTCGGCGTCATGGGCTCGAGCATGTGCGCCCGGCTCATGGACGCCGGGTATCCCGTCACGGTACACAATCGCACGCGTGCGAAGGCCGACCCGTTGCTCGCGCGCGGCGCGACGTGGGCGGAGAGCCCGCGCGAGGCGGCGGCAAACGCCGACGTCGTGGTCTCCATCGTCGGTTATCCCGCGGATGTGCGCGAAGTGACGCTCGGAGAGCGCGGGGCCCTCGGCGCCATGTCCGCCGGCGGCGTGTTCGTGGATATGACGACCAGCCAACCGTCGCTTGCCCAGGAGATCGACGCCGCGGCCGCCGATCGCGGCGTAATAGCGCTCGACGCACCCGTGTCGGGCGGCGACATCGGCGCACGCAACGGCACGCTCTCGATCATGGTCGGCGGCGACCGACCCACGTTCGAGCGGCTCACGCCCTGCTGGCAAGCGATGGGCGCCAAGTGGGTGTGGCAAGGCCCAGCCGGGGCAGGGCAGCACACAAAGATGGTCAATCAAACGCTCATCGGCGGCAACATGGTCGGCGTGTGCGAAGCGCTGCTCTACGCGCACCGCGCGGGCCTCGAACTGGAAACCGTGTTCGAGTCCGTGGCCTCCGGCGCCGCGGGCAGTTGGTCGCTGTCGAACCTCGGCCCGCGCATCATCCGCGGCGACTTCGCCCCGGGCTTCTTCGTGGAGCATTTTCTCAAAGACATGGGCATCGTGCTCGAAGAATCCCGCCGCATGAACGTCAAACTGCCCGGCGTCGAACTCGCCCAGCGGCTCTACAGCGAACTCAAGGCGCAGGGTCACGCCCGATCGGGCACGCAGTCCCTCGTACTCGCGCTGGCGAAGATGAACGACGTCGTTTGGCCGGAGAAGAGTTAACCTCCAAGACACGAAGTCACCAAGGAAGTCGGAGTGGGATTTTCGCGGTTATTCCCCTTCGTCTTTTCCTTCTTTCCCACCTTGGTGTCTTTGTGTCTTGGTGGTTAGTCTGCTTACTCAAGCGGCACGCGAGAGGGCGGCCGGTCGCGAACTGGCCGCGGCGAGGAGCGCCTCGGCGAAATCCTCCGCCGGTTGCAAACTGTGTCGCGCTCGGATGGCGTGCCCCGCGCGGGCGCCCATCGCCTGCCAATCTTCCCGGCGCTGCCAGGCGCGTTCCAGGGCATCGTCGATCAGCTCGACCGTCGCCGCCGGCGCCACGAACCCGGTCACGTTGTCGTCCACAAGCTCCGCGACGCGACCCACGTTGGTCACGATCGGCACGCGGCCGCACATCATCGCCTCGATCATCGCCAGTGCGTTGCCTTCGTAGCGCGAGGGGAGAATCAGGCCATGGTGGTTTTGCCACAGGCTTTCCACGTCGTCGGCAAATCCGCCGACGCGAATCTGCCGCTGGAGGCCGTAGAGTGCGATCAGCTTTTCGATCTGCTCGCCGCTTCCGCCGTCGCCGCCCCACAGGACGATCTCGAGCGGGCGGGCGCGCCACTTAGGCTGCCGCAGTGCTTGCAGCAGCAGGTCTTGGCCCTTCGCCTTGAAGTGCAGCCGGGCGACGCACGCGAGTTTCCAGGATTCAGCCGCCGAAGGCCAGGCAGGCGCCGCGTCGCGGGGCACGTTGAACGGATTCGCAACGATTTCGGCGCCCGACAAATCAATCGCCAGGTTGGCCTCCACGATGTCGCGATTCTGCTCCGACACGAAGTAGCAGTGCGCCGCGCCCGCGTAAGCCGCGCGGTGCGACTCCAGGTGAGCGGGGTGAATCCAATCGTGCGACCCCGCTGCTTGCAGCAGCAGCGAATAGGGAATTCCTAACGCACGGCAGGCGCTTGATATGTGCAGATCGTCCGTGTGGTAGCCGCTCGACACGACCACCATGTCGGGTTTGGCTTCATGGAGCCAGCGTCGCAGCCCGTGTTGTCCGAGATGCAGATGATCGAGCACGCGGCGAATTGTGCGGCCGTAGGCCGCGGCG
Organism: Planctomycetota bacterium; assembly: GCA_031407585.1. Lineage (GTDB taxonomy): Bacteria > Planctomycetota > Planctomycetia > Pirellulales > Lacipirellulaceae > Lacipirellula. The sequence goes on from JANOIK010000331.1 coordinate 11,044, forward strand.
CGGCGCAAATGCACCTTGGCGCCGAGCGACTGCAATCGCCGCAGTTGCGGCGGGAAGGTGCGATGGCGCCGGTAGCTCACGCACACCTCGTGGCCCCGCTCGAGCAATACCGTGGCGGCGCGACTCCACAGCTCTTCGCTTCCGCCCCACGCCATGCCCATCATCGTGGAGTAGAAAGCGATTCGCATGGCGGCAAAGCTGGCGGGAAAGCGCAAGGGGTGACGACTCGGGCATGCCGCGTCGCATGCGATAACGGACGCACAGGGTAACAAGCGAGCGCTCGGCGCCACAACGCCAATGCCGCCGACGCTGACACGGCAAGCCGCACTGCTACGCGGCTTGCTGGCGCTTGTAGCCGACGGCGCGTTTCACCGCGCGGACGCGGGTCTTCCATTGCTGCCGCAACGGCTGATAGTGGAAGTCCCACCAACGGTGCAAGAAATTCTCAGGCTGCTCGGGCTGCCAGTCCCGCCACGCCGTGCGGGCAAGGCACTGGCGGAACGCTCGCGTGTACGGATGCCGGCAGAAGTAGTGCCACGGCTTCGAGGGCGAGCAGAAGTGAACGATCCACGGATCGCGGTGCAGCCGCTCGAAGGCGTCGCGCTCCAGCGGGCTGTCCTGCCACTGGGGATACGCGTAGAGGTGGGCGCCCTGATTCCACCGGGCGTCCAGCTCCCGCCACTTCCCGGCCAACACGACGTTCAGGGCGTACTGATCCCACCACAAAACATGGTCGCGATGTTCGCGCAAGCACCCGAGCATCCGCTGCGCGAGCTGCTCGCGGCGCCACAGGTCCAGATCGGCGACCAGCAGGCCGCCGTTGAAATACTTGGCGTCGGCCGGCAAGCCGAGCTCGCGGAAATTCATCACGGGCGTGTAGGCGGCCAGATACTTGCGGCACCGCTCGAACGACGGCAGTTGAGCCGCCGCATCGAGATACGGCGCCGCGATATCTCCCGCCGCCAGCACGGCATGGCCGCCCTGGGGTTCGTCCCAGAGCATGCCGAGATCGCGCCGCACGAGCATGTCGGCGTCGAGATAAATGGTGCGCTTCACCCGCTCGGGCAGCACCAGGGGCATAAGCAGCCGCAAATATGTGACGACATTCACGTGATCGCTCACCACCAGATCGCGCACATCGTCGACGCGGGGCGTTATCCACTCGACCGCGAGGCGCGGATCGTTCCAGGACTGCAGCAGGCGCGATTTGCTCGCGTCGCTCAAGCCGCCATCGAGAACGAACAGCCGCAGCCGCCGCGACGGGCCCAGCGTTTCGAGCGCCGAGCGGATGGTCACGGCCAGCGGCATCGCGTAGCCGTCGTCCGCGGCGCTGGCCAGCACGATTTCGTCGGCGCCGCTCTGGCCGTTGTCGGACTTCATCGAAACGCTCCGTGGACGCCCCGGCATGCTAGGCCGCGGTGCGCCGAGTCTGGGCTGGCCGCGTCTTCGGGCTGTGGATCGGCTCGAGGGGAACTTCCGGCGGGCGCCGCCCGATGTTGACCACCGCAAGCCAGGCCGCGTGAAACAAGTGGCTGACGCGCCCCGGGCGTAATCGCCAGGCCTTCCACATGAGCGGCGCCGCGCGACGCCGATCGGCTGAGCGATCCTTCGAAGGGTTGCTCTTGGCATGCAACTGGGCGGCCCGCGCGTACGCCTTGGACACCGAGCGCCGGCAGTCGCGCCGCTTCAGACCCGGCGCGTCGATGTACCGCTCGACAATCTCGGCGAACTCTTCGAGCGTGCCGCACATTTTTTGCGTCGTGGCGCCCGCGTGGTTCTTGCGGTACAGGCAGTGGCACCCGCCCAAATGCAGAAACTTCTTCCCCTCGACAATGCACCGCATCCAGAATCCCGCGTCCTCGCAGTAACGCAGGTCTGTTTCCCAGGGGCCAACGTCGGCGAGCACCTGTCGCCGCATAACCGAGGCCGAGGGGGTGACGAAATTCCGGCGGAACATGCCGTGCGGAAAATTGATGACCTCGTCGGCGCCGGGGCCCCACAGCCCGAGCAACATGTCGGTCCCGTCCTCGATCATCAGCACGGTCGAGTAGACGATGTCGGCGTCGGTTTCTTGGAGCGCCTCGACCGCGTTGGCCAGATGGTCGGGCAGCCAGCGGTCATCGTTGTCGACCAGGGCGACGTACTCGCCGTGCGCCTTGGCGAACGCCACGTTGCGCGAATGCGCAGCGCCGAAGCTGCGCTCGTTGCGGCTGTACTCGACACGGTGCGGCCGATGACGGCGGGCAAAATCTTCGACGATCTCGCGCGTGCCGTCGTCCGATCCGTCCTCGACGACTATGACTTCCCAGTGCGTGTAGCTCTGCCGGCTGATGGACTGGAGCGTCTCGCCGATGAAGGGCTCGCCGCGGCGGGTCGGAATGACCACGGAGACGAGCTCCGGCGTTTCGCCGCCGTCAAACACGATGCTGGACATGATCGCAATTCCCCCCGAACGCTTGCCGGCAGTGCCGGGCGACTTTTACAAGACCCACACCGTTCCGCCCAACTCGCGCGGACCGCCTTCCTCGTCGACGATCTGCTTCACTCCCGGGAAGGCGTCGCAATAGTCGTGACCGGCGATAATGCGGGCGCCCACGCGGCGCGCCCACTCGATATCTTTTTTGGTTTCCTCGTAGTCGTGCATCGCATCGAGAAACACCATCGAGGGCGCCGGGCCCTTGTAGCTGCGGTAGAACGCGTTCTTGTCCATGCTCACGCGATCCACATGGCCCGTCTTCACCAGGTAATGCAACATCTGGCTGGTGAGCGCCTCGTGAACGTCCGGCGTCACGCCCCACGGATTCCAGCAGTAGAGATCCACCGTGATGATCTTCTGCTCGGGCGCCTTCGCCAGCGCCATGGTCGTCGTCGTGATGCCCAGCAACGTGCCGACCTCGATGATGGGGCCGGAGTACTTACGCGATTCGCGGATCAGCCGCTCGATCAGCGGGATGCCCTCGGCCTCGACCGTTGCTTGTTGCGGGTGAAACCCGCCGATGGTCACGCCGTTTCCAGTGATGTACGGCTTGCTGGAGTCGCCCGGCGTGAGCGCCGGCGGCGCCGGACGACCGTGGACGCGGCGCGCGATCTGACGCAGCGGGCGCGTCGCCTCGCGCCAAACCTTCTGTGCGATTCGCGCCGGGGCAGGCGGAGGCGACGTCGTTGCCGAGGACATGGGATGGTCTCGCGAAGTGGGCGGGATTTGTGCCGCGCGCTAGCGCGGGCGACGTGAGCACGCGAAGGATATTAGCAGTGCGGCAGAGGGTCAACGCCGCATTTTTCACGCGGCGCCGTGGACACGATCGTGCTAGCAAGAGTCTGCGTTCGAGTTCTGAATGGAACCATGCGCCCGCGACCTGCCGATGGCGCTGTCCGGACTATGACGCAGCCAAGTTCGCATTCCGGATTACAAAACCGACGCGGTAGTGTATGCGGATAGAACTTGATAAATTGCCGTCGACCGCGTAACAAGATGGTGCGGATTCGGCCTGCGGGTCGATGGTTTCGCATTCAAGCTTTCGACGACGGTTTTTCGACGCTCGCTTTCGAGAAAAGAATGCTGCTTTCCTATCTTTATCCTTTTCCGATTCGCCGGCTCGAGGCGCCGCTCTTGTGGGTCTTCTACCGCCAGTTGGCGGCGTTTCGCGAGAGCGACGTCGCTTACATCGGAAGCCCCGAATACTTCGGCGACCCTGGTCCCACGCTGGAGCAGCGCCCCTGGGAGGCGAACCCTGAAACTCAGGCCCGCTTGCGGTTTGAGATTCCGACGTTCGACGAGACGGCGGGGGTTCGCCGGCACGTGGTGGACGCCTCGCTTTTCGACCCATTGCTCTCCGAAATCGGCTCGGGAATGAGGGCCTGGGCGTCGCTGATGACGCGCCCCTATCCGCCGCTGTGCCGGCGCCTGACCGAGATTTTTCGTGCCGCCCGGAAGCAAGGTCGCATCGAGGCCGTCATGACGTTCTGCAACTGCGCCAGCTTGCAGAAAGTGGCCAAAAAATTCCGCGTTCCGGTCATCCATAACGAGCAGGGCGCGCTGCGAGCGCCGCTGTTTCAGCCGACCGTGTACTTCGATTTTCAAGGCGTGAACGGCAACACGGAAACCGCCGCACGCTATCAGCGATTTCGCCGCGAAGTCGACCGGGCGGGGATGCCGCTGCTCACGATCGAAGAGCTCTGGCAAATCATGGCCGGCGCGACGCCGATGGAGCCGCCTACCGACGCCGCAGGGTGCGATTATGAGCTGGGCCTGCCGCTCCAAGTCGAAGACGACTCCAATCTCATTGCCTTCGGCAACGGTTACAGCAACTTCGAACTCCTGCAAACGGCGTTGCAATTCGCCGCCGTCGAGAAAACCCTGGTGCGGCAACATCCGAGCGGGTCGTTGGACTACTTCCGCGCGGGATGGAATCCCATTCAAATCGACTGGTCGCCAACCTCGCTCGATTTCATCCGCCACAGTCGGCGGATTGCGACGATCAATTCCAGCGTCGCGCTCGAGAGCATGATGGCGGGGCGTCCTACGTGTATTCTCGGCCAAAGCCCGTTTGATTTCATGGCCGTGCGAACTCTGGCGCAGCTCTTTCAGGCGCCGGCGTCGCCGTCCAGCGAGCTTCGCACTCAGCTCAATTTCGCCTTGCTCGGCTACCTCGTCCCCGAAGTGCTGCTGTTCCACTTCGCGTATTATCGCTGGCGGCTCCAGCGACCGTCCGAACGGGAAATTTTCTCCTATCATTTGGACTTCTATCGGACGCACCCCGCGCAGCGGGTGGAAGTCGCACCCCCGGCGGTCAACGATCTGGTCGGCGAGCCCGGCTCCGAGCAATCCGAGTCTTCCGCGGCGTGAGCGACCGCGGTTCGACGCTCCAATCATGCCGCACGCGAGTCGGGCGCCGCCACGGGTTCAAGTCGTCCGTGCTCCACCCGCACGATCTTGGTCGCGAGCGAGAGCGTGCTTTCACGATGTGTGATCATGATCAACGTTCGGTTATGGCCAAAATCGGCCAGCGCGTCATGGATCAGCCGCTCGCTCTCGACGTCGATCTGGCTCGTGGCTTCGTCCATGATCAGGATTTCGGCATTCCGCAAGAATGCTCGCGCGAGTGCGACGCGCTGCCGCTGGCCGCCGCTCAGCCGCTGGCCGTTGGGGCCGACCACCGTGCTGTAGCCCTCGGGAAAACTCTGAATGAACTCGTGCGCCCGGGCGAGCTCCGCGGCCGCGATCACCTCGGCGTCGGTCGCATCCCAGCGGCCGTAGCGAATGTTGTGCATTACCGATTCGTTAAACAGCTCGGTCTGCTGCGAAACCAGCGCGATCCGGCGCCGCAATTCAACGAGCGGAACGTCGCGGATCGAGATGCCGTCGATTGCCACCTCGCCCTGCTGTGGGTCGTAGAACCGGCAGAGCAGATTGATCATCGTGCTTTTGCCGCCGCCGTTGGGCCCGACGATCGCCAGATGCTCGCCCGCGTGGACGGCGAGATTCACGTTCTGCAGCACAGGGTTCACCCCGTCGTAGCTGAACGTGACGTCGCGGAACTCCAGCAGCCGGTGCGGCCGCGGCAGGACTTGGGGAACGACCGGCTCAATGAGCGCCGAACTCCAATCGAGCAGCGGGTAAAGGATATTCGCGGCCGCCATGCCGTTGTTCACGCCCGTGATGACGTTCGACAGCTTCCGCAGCGGGTCGGCGGCGCCGATGAGCAGGCCGAAGAACGCGACCACGGCGCCGACGCTCAGCGGCTCGTTGGTCATCCGCACGCCGAGGATGTGCGTGGCCTGGTTGAGCACCAGGTAGCTCGACACGGTCAGGCCCGAGCACAACATGCCCATGCCCAGCACCTCGGTCACGGGGCTCGCCAGCGCATTGTAAAACGCGGCCTTCATGGCGGTGCGCTTGATTTCCTTCGCGGCGTCGCGAAACCGCGCCCGCTCGAAGTCTTCCATCGTGTTGGCCTGCACGGTCGCCAGGCCCGTGTAAACCTCCAGCATCACGTGATGGAACCCCAGCGAGCGTTCCAACACGCGGAGCGACAACGCCCGGATACGGCGGTTGAGGTGCAGCATTAGGTAGCCTGCCAGCGGTGCGAAGATCATCGACGCGAGCGTGAGCCGCCACGAGATGAACATGGCTCCCGAGAGGCACGCCACGATTTTGAGCGGCTCGGTCACCGCGCCGCCGTAAAAATTCATCAGCCCCGCCGCCAGCATGTCAGTGGTGTGCGTGATGTTCGCCGTGAAGCCGCTGATGCCGAGAATGTTAAACGCCTTGCGGTCGAGCGACAGCGATTTGTCGAACAGCCGCCCGCGCACGTCGCGGCCGATGCTGTACGACACGTGGCCCACGAGCATGACATTGCCGAGCAGGAACACGTGCTTGATCGCCGTCGCAACGGCCACCGCCAGGACCAGCAGCACGACTGTTTGGAAGGGATCGCGCGGCAGCAGGCGATCGAGATAAGGCTGGGCCCAGGTAGACCACTCGATGGCTTTGCGCTCGAACTTGATGCGCGACTCGAGCATGTCCCGCTTGAGCTGTAAATCGCGCAGCGCGGCCCCGCCGGCGGCGGCTATTTGCCCGTCGAGCGTCGTCAGCTCGGCGAGACGCCCGTCGAGATTCTCTTGCGACTTGGCCTGTCGCTCGACGTTCCACTGCTGGAGCGATTGGCCCTTGAGCGTCGTCTCGATGATGGGACCCAGCGCGGCAATGTTGCCGCCCCACAAGGCCGCGACGCCCAGCGAGCAACACAGCGCAGCCGCGAGGGCGCGCCAATGGCGCAAGGCTTCTTTCAGAGCGCGCCCGAAGTTCTTCATCGCGATCCTTACGGCCTCCGTGCCGGATCGAGTCGTCGCCGCGTGACGTACGCCGCTAAGTCAGCATCCTTGCTAGCGAACGCGTCGCGTGATCGCGGCGTCGTAGGGTCGCCGCGCGGGGCAGCAGTCTAACCCGACCGCCGAGAAAAAAACAATCTCGAAGTTGGCGAGAGATGCGAGTGGCCCTATCAAACTTCGCCGCCGCCGGCGCCGCGACTGCTAGCACTGGCGTGCTGCGATTGGCACGCACGACCTAAATGTGTATTTCCCCTATCGCTTTAAGGGCATCCAACTCGTCGCTTGAAGGATTTCTGCTTCAGACCACGGCTCCAAGGGACTCGCATTGTCTCCACCGCTCCCATAACGATTCAAAGTATGAGACTTTTCTGCCGCGGCTCGATGATGGCGGCTATTCTGCTGTCCTGCGTCTTTGCGCACGGCCCGGAAGCCGCGCCGAACAACGGGGCCTATGACCAACTGCCGACAACGTGGGATGCGCCGCCGCTGCCGTCCGTCGTCGCATCATCATCGACGCCCCAGTCATCCTACGCGTCGCCGCCCATGTCGCCGGGCTACGTCACGCCAGCTAGCGTCGTCTGCGGCGATGGATGCTGCGACGTCGGCGCCTACCCGCCGCACAGCTTCTGGTTCGCCAATGCCGAGCTGACGGTCCTGCATCCGAGCTACGACAACGTCTTGTTCGCCCTCGACAACGATCGCGATGCCGTGGCGCCGCGGCTGGTCTTCGGTTGGGAAAGCCCCCGCGGCCTGGGATTTCGATCGCGATTTTGGTGGATGGACTACGAATCCGAAGTCATCAGCGACATTCCCTTCCCGCCCGAAGCCGAAGCCCAGGTGGATGCGATGCGCATCGATCTCGACGCCTACCGTCGCTTCACGTTCGACGGCACCAGCATTGCCGTCGGCGGCGGCATCACGATTGCCGACATCGGTTGGGAGTTGGAAGGCGTTAAAATGGAGGACAGTGGCGCCGGCGTGAGTTTCTTCCTCGAAGGACGGCACGAGGTGGGCCGCACGCCAGTTGGCTCCTATGGCCTGGTGGCGCGCGGACGCTGGGCGTCGTTGGTAGGGGAGTGGAGTTCGCCCGACTTCGACCGCACGCGCGGCGACTCCACCATGAACATTCTGGAAGCAGGTTTCGGCTGGGATCTGGTCCGCCATTTTCGCCGCTGCGATCTCTTCTTCCAGCACCTCATCGAAGTGCAGGGCTGGGAGTCCACGCTCGTCGGCGACACCAATTTTTTTGGCCAGTCGTTGTCGCTAGGCCTACGTTGGTGATCTATGCATAACTGGCGGCTTATCCTCATCATTGTCGCCGCAGGCTCATTCGCCGCGTCGGCGCATGCGCAGACCGAGTTGATCGAGTCCGTCGAATCCTTGAAGGCGGCCGACGATGCCTCCTCGTTCGAATCCTTCGAGCAAATCTCCGACGAGATTGCCGAGGACGACTTCACGTCGGCCGAGTGGTCGGACGCCGGCTTGCCGGACCTGATCGACGATGTCGCCGACGGCGAGGCGAGCGCACCTTGGGGCTCTTTTTATGCCGGAGCCGAACTGCTGCTCCTTAAGCCGCGCTACTCCATGGGTTCCACGTATGGAAGTTATCTTCAAAACCTTGGTCTTTTGTCGGGCTTCAACGGCGCAGGAATCTACAAGGACGATCCGGACGACGCCCCGCGCGCGTTTATTGGTTGGGAAAGCGTGGGCGGGCTGGGAGTGCGCGGAAGATTTTGGGAATTCGAGAACGGCGGACTCCTCGAACCTGAGTACCAATACTCCGGGATTTGGCGCACTGATGGCATGCGTTTCGACGTCGACGTCTATCGACGACTCCAGTTCAACCGCGGCAGCGTCGCCGCCGGCGCCAATCTCTCCACGGTCGATCTCAATATCGACGGGTTTTATCCGGACAACGCCAGTTACGACGCGACGGGCCTCGGCGTCTTCGTCGACGGTCGCCACACCCTTTACGAGTCGGACCGTTTCATGTGCTCCCTGATCGGCCGCGGCCGCTGGTCGCAACTCATGGGAAAGCACACTTACGATGTGACAATCTATCCCTCGTACTACCTTTACGACGACTACGTGCAAATGGCGCCAACGGTGGAACGCATTCGGGACGACGCTGATCTCCAAATCGCTGAGGCGGCCGCGGGCTTTGAGCTCGTGCGAAAATTCCGCTACGCCGCCCTCGCGTTCCAGTACGCCGTGGAAGTGCAAAATTGGAGCCTCAATCCCGCCGAGGAGTTGTCGTTTCTCGGCTCGACGTTCTCGTTGGGCCTGCAGCGCTAAGACGCGACCTGTCCGCTCGACGCCCACGCCCGAAACGCCGCCTCGTCCAGCGCCACGCCTTGCTCGACCAACTCGAATGTCAGTCGCGCCGCCGGCCAGCCGAGGCACGCCAGCATGGCGTCGAACGATTCGACGGGGCACGCCCCATTGAGCTCCACGCGGTGCAGGGCGCCGCCGAAGTCGTACAGATGCCCGCTGACGCGCCAGTGCGTCGCCCCGGCGTCGCCGGCGAGCACGAAGAACCCGTCCGGCTCCGCGTCGAGCCGCGGAATCTGCGCCAGTGCGTCGAGTGCTTGCTCGAATGTTACCGGCAAATAGGCGTCAAACGTCAACGGCCGCCCGTCAGCGCCGCGAACCGTCGGCAACGCCACGCCCAGCAATTCCACGGTCGGACCTTCAACGGCATGCGCAGGGCGAGCGAACACATTGACGTGAAACCGGTAGAGCATCGAACTGTGCGCCGCCCCTCACGCCGCCTTCACGCGAAGCTTACGGCAGACGATGCCCCATTTTCTCGCGCTTCGTCGCCAAATACGCGGAGTTATGCTCCGTGATCGGCGGCACGATCGGTACCTGGTCGACCACCTCGAGGTCGAACCCGCCGAACACGAACGCTTCGGTCTTCTTCGGGTTGTTCGTCAGCAGCCGCACCTGCCGTAAGCCGAGGTCTTTCAGAAGTTGTATGCCAATACCATAATCGCGCGGGTCGGCCATGTAGCCCAGCGCGATGTTCGCTTCGACCGTGTCCATGCCCTGATCCTGCAGCGCGTACGCCTTGATCTTCTCGACCAGCCCGATGCCGCGGCCTTCCTGCGGCAGGTACACCAGCACGCCGACGCCTTCGCGGCCGATCATGTCGAGCGCCATGTGAAGCTGGTCGCCGCAGTCGCAGCGCAGCGATTCCATGAGATCGCCCGTGAAGCACGACGAGTGCAGCCGCACCAGCGGCGCCGCCACGCTCGCGGGGTCGCCGATGACATACACCAGCGGCTCTTGCGTTTCGTACTTCACGCCGTAGGCGATGATGCGGCCGTTGCCGTACTTCGTCGGCAGCAGCGCCTCGGCCTGGCGGAACACCAGCTTCTCGCGCTGGCGGCGATACGCGATGAGCTGCTCGATCGAGATGATCCGCAGGTCGAACTCCCGGGCGAGCTTCTGCAGGCCCGTGCGGTTCGCGCGGTCGCCCTGCTCGTCAAGAATCTCGCAGAGGGCGCCGGCCGGCATGAGCCCGGCCATGCGGGCGAGGTCGACGGCCGCCTCGGTGTGCCCGGCCCGCCGCAACACGCCGCCTTCCTTGGCGACCAGCGGAAACAGGTGTCCGGGACGGTTGAAATCAGACGGCTTGCTCGCCGGGTCGCAGATCGCCTGGATCGTGCGAGCGCGCTCCGCCGCGGTGATGCCCGTGCGGCAGGAGCGGTGATCCACCGGCACGGTGTAGTTCGTGCCGAGCGGAGCGGTGTTCGATTCGACCATCGCCGCCAGCTCCAACCGCTGGCTCACGTCGGGCAGAATCGGCATGCACAGCTGCCCGCGGCCGTGCGTGATCATGAAGTTGACCGTCTCGGCGGTCACCTTCTCGGCGGCGCAAATGAAGTCGCCCTCGTTCTCGCGGTCCTCGGCGTCGACCACCACCACGACCTGCCCCAGGCGGATGGCCTCGACGGCTTCTTCAATGGTGGAGAATTGCGTGGACATGCTTGCCTTCAGATGACGTCCGGTTTGTAGACTTGCACGGGTGCCACTGCTGGCTCGCCCAGCAGTGCGAAGCGGGTACTCGGCGCCCACTGCTGGACCAGCCAGCAGTGGCGCCCTCCTCGTAATGCCCACGGACTGACATTTCCCCGCCGGCTCGATCTGCGGATATTATAGGGCGTGACCCCGCCGCACTCTACGCACCGGAATCGCACCATGAAGCGTCTTAAGCTGCTCGCCGGCGCCCTGGCACTCATCGCCTGCCTAACCGCGATGGCCGCCGTCGCCGGCGAAGTCGACGTCACCTACGGCGAAACCTACGTCGAGCGCGACTCCGGCCCCGTGAAGGCCGACATTTACCTGCCGCGCGGCGAGGGGCCGTTCCCCGGCGTGCTGGTGGTGCACGGCGGCGCGTGGCGCATGGGCAACCGGGCTCAGCTCGGCGGCGTCGCCCAATTGCTCGCCCAGCATGGCTTCACCGCGGTGGCGATCAGCTATCGCCTGGCGCCGCAGTACAAGTTCCCCGCCCAGATCGACGACTGCAAATCGGCCGTGCGGTGGATGCGCACCAATGCCGCGAAGTGGAAGATCGACCCCAATCGCATCGGTGGGTTCGGCTACTCGGCCGGAGCGCACCTGGTGGCGCTCCTCGGCTCGACCGGGCCCGACGATGGACTGGAAGGCGTCGCCGACGTCGCCAACCTGCCGAGTACGCGCCTGCAGGCCGTCGCCGCGGGTGGAGCGCCATGCGATTTCCGCATCATCCCTCCCGGCGAAGATTTCCTCGCCTTCTGGCTCGGCGGCAATCGGGGCCAGGCGCCGGAGCAATATCGCCTGGCATCCCCGGCCACGTTCGTGACGGCCGACGACCCGCCGTTCTTCTTCTTCCACGGCGAGACCGACCAACTCGTGCCGCTCTGGAGCCCCACGAAAATGAGCAAGGAGCTCACCGCGGCCGGCGTCTCGGCCGAGCTCTATGTCGTGCCTGAGTTGGGCCACATCGCCTGCTGCATGGATCGCACGGCGATCGATCGTGCGGTCGCGTTCCTCGAACAACATCTCAAGCCAGGCGCGCAGCAATGAGCGACGACACGGTTTCGCCGCTGCCGCGCGAAGAGTATGTCGAGCAGCAGCACCTGTTCGAGGTGCTCGGCCAACGGCTCCGCGAGAACAACCCGGCCCAGGAAATCCTCGGCATGATCCGCGAGGAGATTCTCGCCACGACCAAGCTCCCCATGGCCGTCGATTTCATGGCCGCGGAGCTGCGGCACCTCGGCGCCTTCGCCTCGGCCATGGAGCGGCTGGCCCACTACTTCACGCCGTTTCAGTGCTTCGTCATGCGCGAGGCCGAGAACGACTCCGGCCGCTTCGACCTTCGCGTGGGTCTCGACATCCTCGCCCGCGAGGCCGAGTACCGCGCCCGCGGCGCCAGCCGGCAGGGGTTGTTTCTGTACCAGCTCGAAGTGCTGAGCCGAAACCGCATCGGCTACGACGCGGGGCTTGAGGCGATCGCTCGCGACCCGGCCTACGACGAGTCGTGGCAAAACTGGATTTTCACGGTGCGGCGGCAGATCGGCATCGTCGACCTGGCCGACCTGATTTTCGTGCGGAGCGAGTACTACCACGAGCGCCGCGCCGCCGATGCGGGCAACCCTGCAGAGGCTGCGGCCATGGCTGCCGCGGCCGCCGCCGACGGGTTCGCCCCGCTGTTCGGCCGCCAGGAGGGCCGCATCGCCTGGGCCAACCGGGGCAAAGACGCCCTGCTGCTGTTCGCCGCCCTGCATCGGCAATTGGGGTATCCCGAAGCTCCCAGACCCAAGCCCGAGGACCCCGAGCAGAGGCTACTGCCCCAAATGGCCCGCCGCGTCGAGCAGCTCGAAAGCCGCCTGAAACTGGTCGAGGAGGAGCAACGCGGCGGCATCAACCTGGAGCGATTTTACGCGGAAAACCAGGCAAAAACCGAAGCCGAGAAGCGCCGCAACGAAGGCTGATGTATCCCCCTCCCTCGAAGGGACGGGAGCAACCGAGCACGGTCGCCGGTGGCGACCGAGCGCAGGGCGGTAGTCCGCCCCGGCTCGCTTCTCGATTTTGCAAGCTGCCCCCAAATTCCCGCCGATTTGCGGTTCAACCGCACGGCCTCAGGTGGTAAAGTTTCTGTAGGCGTTACGATCGCTTGGCCAGTTCGCGCTCTACCGCGCGGCGGTTCAACGCGGCGACGATTCTTGCACGGGGCAGCTTGCCCCCCATTTGGACTGCCCCGACAGACCTGCGATTCGCGCGATTCCACAGACATGCGTGACCCGCGCGCCGCGTCGAACGGAACAAGCACCCTCCGCCCGCTCGGTTGATCCGTGAGCTTTCTCAGCCTTAGCACCGACCCTGTTCACCAGGCGTATCCCGACGAGACGTTGGCCGTCGCCGTCGATGCGACCGTCGGCGACGTCATGCAACTGATGCGCGCCCAAAAGGGAAGCTGCGTGCTGGTGTGCGACGACGACGGCAAGCTCGCCGGCATCTTCACCGAGCGCGACGCGCTGCGCTGGATGGCCAGTGGCGGAGCGACCTCCACGAACATTCGCGAATTGATGACGGCCGACCCCGCCAAGCTCATCGGCAAGGTGAGCGTGGGCCAAGCCATCGAGACGATGGCCGAGGGCGGCTACCGTCACCTGCCGCTCGTTGACGACGCTGGCGTGCCCAAGGGCGTCGCCGCGGTGCGCGGCATCGTTCATTACCTGGTCGATCATTTCCCCCAAACCATCTACACGCTACCGCCGGAGCCGGGCAAGAAGCCCAGCGAACGCGACGGCGGCTGACGCCTATGGCTTGAACCGACGCGCATTGAGGGTGGCACGCCCAAGGTCTTCCGCAGGGCGTGGTCCGTTGGCGGCTCCCACGCCCTGCGGCGGACCTTGGGCGTGCCACACGGCCGCTCCCTACGCCGCGAATTGTCTTGTGCCGCAAACCCCGCGTGTGCTATTTCCCTGGGAAACTGCCCGCGGATCGCGGTCGCCAGTTTCCGCCTACGGTGTTCAATCCCTAGCAGAATTGACGCCGGGCGCCCGACCCAATCAATTCTCAACTCGTAAAACTTACATAAGCACTGCACTCGCCGCTCTCAGATCGCGGCGAGCACATAGAGACAAGGACTCGAACGCCAATCATGGCCACTATTGCCCCGCCGAAACCTGTTAACACCCTCGAAGAAGCCACCATCCGTTTCTGCGGCGACTCGGGCGACGGCATGCAGCTCGTCGGCGGTCAGTTCACCAACACGTCCGCGCTGGCCGGCAACGACATCGCCACGTTCCCCGACTTCCCCGCCGAGATTCGCGCCCCGCGCGGAACCAAGGCCGGCGTGTCCGGCTTTCAACTGCAGTTCTCGAGCGTCGACATCTATACGCCGGGCGATACCGTCGATTGCCTCGTCG
>JANOIK010000348.1:0-2467 GCA_031407585.1 Planctomycetota bacterium
GCTCGAGGCGTTCAGCGACAGCGACCTGCAATTTCTCGAGATTTTCGCCCGCAATGTGGCGGCAGCGCTCAACACGCTCGAGCTGCTCAACGCCGAGAAGGTTGTGGCCTGCGCCGCGAGCATCGAGGCGATTCACAGCGCCGTGGCGATGCCGGTGGACGACATTCTGAACGACGCGGTGAACGTCATCGAGCGAGGCGCCATCCTGGAGCCCGAGGTGCGCGACCGCCTGCACCGCATCCTGCGGAACGCCCGCGACATCAAGCGTGTGATCCAGAAGGTGGGGCAAAAAATGGCGCCCGTCGAGGCGCAACCCGCGTCGGCCAACGTCGAATCGCGCCCGCTGCTGGTGGGTCGCCGCGTGTTGGTCGTCGATGCCGACGAATCGGTGCGCCTCGCGGCCCACGAGTTCCTGGATCGGTTTCAGTGCATCGTCGAAACGGCTCACGACGGGACCGAGGCGATCGCCATGGTCCGCAGCTTGGGGGCGGATGCCAAGTACGACGTGATCATCTCGGACCTGCGGTTTCCGGACATGAGCGCCCACGACCTGTTGGTAAAGCTTCGCGAGCTGACCGACCACGTCCCGCTCGTTCTGATGACCGGCTTCGGGTACGACCGGGACCACACCCGCGTGAAGTGCAGTCGCGAGGGAGTGACGCTGACGCTCTACAAGCCGTTCCGGCTTGACCAATTGGTCAACGCGATCGAGCAGACGGTCCAAGGCGCCGGCGGCTCGCCCGAGGGCCCCGGCGCCGCCAGCTAAGCGCACGTCCTATGGCCCTCGCCGCAGCTTGGTGCGCAACTGCTTTGGCCCTTCTGGGGCACGCGTTGCTGTGGACAGGGATCGTCAACCGGATGCACGGCCTGCGCGGGCCGCGGCCGGTCATCAAGTTGCTCACCGTGCTGTGCATCGCGGCGTTCGTCGCGGCGCCGCTGGCCGCCGCGCGGTGGCTGTGGCTGAACGCCGCAGCGCCGAGCCCTGTCGCCCCCAACCTGTTTCTCGCCGGCGGGTGGTTGGGCCCTTACGTGGCGGCGTGTGCCGTGCTGGGCGCCGTGGGATTGCCCGCGAAGGTGTGGGTCGAGCGCAGCCGGTACGACCGCCGCACGCTTGTCGAGTGGACCGCCCAACAGCGAGACCCCGGCGGCGCCCGGCTCGTCGGCGCGTACGGTCGGCTGCTCGGGTTGATCCCCAAGAACGAGGCGCTGTCGGTCAGCATCGACCGTAAACGGCTCGCCCTGCCCCGCCTGCCCGCGGAGCTCGAGGGGCTCACGATCGTCCACATCAGCGACCTGCACATGACCGGCCGCATCGGCCGCGAGTATTTCGAGGCGGTGGCACGCGCGGTGAACGACCTGCGGCCCGACGTTATCGCGATCACCGGTGACATCGTGGAAACCGAGGCCTGCTGGCCGTGGCTTGCCGATACCGTCGGGACGCTCTGCGCTCCGCTGGGCGTGTACTACATCCTGGGCAACCACGATCTGTTCATCGACGCCGGTCGCACGCACGAAATGCTCGGCCGCTCGGGGCTCACGGCACTGAGCGGCCGGTGGGTTCGGGCCGAGTGGAACGGCGCCCCCGTGTTCCTGGGCGGCAACGAGCTGCCGTGGATCCCCCCGGGCCCGAGCCTCGAGCAACTCCCGCGGCGGCAAGCGGCCCATGCCGAGTTTCGGCTGGCGCTTTGCCACACGCCCGACCAGTTCGCGTGGTGCGTCGGCGCCGAGGTCGACCTGGCGCTCGCCGGCCACACGCACGGCGGGCAGGTGCAGCTCCCGGTGTTGGGGGTGATCGGCAGCCCCAGTTTGCACGGCACGCGGTACGCGTGTGGCGTGTTTCGCCGGGCCGACACGGTGATGCACGTCACACGGGGAATCGGCGGGGAAACGCCGTGGCGATTCCGCTGCCCGCCGGAGATCGCCCTCCTCGAATTGGTGCGCCCCAGGCGATTACCGCAATCTTCCTAGCAAGTTTTGCGGTCACTCACTTCCCGCCAACTGCCGACGAGCGTACCGAACGGCGCTGCGGTCCCGGCGGCCCCGCTTTTCCCAAGCTGAACTGCGACAATGTCTTGCGTCGCAAGGGCACTCGGCGCCGGTCACGCCGGTTGCGAAACCGTGAACGGCCAAAGTGACCTTGTCGACTTTGCGGCTTGACGCATTGACCTCCGGGACTAAACCGGAGAAAACCTCGGACCCGCGCCAGAAAAAGCTGGCATTTACGTCCTTAATGCGATTAGACTCCGAGAACGACTTTTCGCGCGAACCCGTCTTGCCAAGCCATTGCCTCAGCTCTGCCGGTTCGCGCACGTGTTCTTGGATCGTGATTGTCCACATTGCTCTGCACCTGCTTCTCGTGGAGGGAATCCCGTGAGTATGCATCGCTGGTCTCGTCGTCCCCTGTCTCGGAACTCGTCCCCCTCCGCGTCGTCGCGCAAGCGCGCCGCGGGGTTGCGTCGGTCGCGCG
>JANOIK010000355.1:0-11485 GCA_031407585.1 Planctomycetota bacterium
GCACAGAAACATCACCCGGAATGGGCCGCGGATGAACGCGGATTTCACGGATAAACGCGGATCGGATTGAATGCCGTTTAGCCGCGACGCGCAGCCTGTCCGCAGGCGCAGCGGAGCGAGTCCGCGCGCCTCGCGCGGTCCGCGGGCGCCCTGCTCCCCGAGAGTCTCCTACGACGACGACACGACGACACGACGACAGATCAAAAAAAGAGATGACCGCGGATTTCACGGATAACGCGGATCAAGGCAAGAGAATTGAATTCTCTCTTCTCCCATCCGCGAAATCCGCGGTTGCATTGTTCCCCCTCCGCATTCCGACTCGGCTCGCCTCTAGTGTGGCGCCATCCGCCTACGACTAACTTGGACTCCCCCCATTCAGGGGTGGCCCATTTTCCGTGCCTTGACAAACGCACTGAACTAGTGTACAAAGAGGCACTCGACACGGGCTGTTTAGCCGCGACGCGGAGGTCTTCCGCAGCGGAGCGCTCCGGCGCATGTTGCGCGACGCGCTCCGCTGCGCCTGCGGACAGGCTCCGTGAGCGCGGCTAAACAGATTTTCCCCCATCCGCGTAAATCCTCCAAATCCGCGTCCCTCCGCGGCCAATTCCCTCCCCCTCCTCCCCTGCCCACTGCCCACCAACTCCTATCCCATGCCCCTCCCCTCCACCATTCCACCGCTCCCTCCGACCTTAGCGTCCCTGGCGGTTCCTCCCTCCGACCGCAACGCCACGGCAACCGGACACTATCCCCACAAAAGCGGACAGTATCAGGCCCAAAGCGGACACATCAAATTACCCGTCGCACCCTCGCCTCAAGGGCCAACCCTCGAGAATTCCCGAGTCCCGCCAATCGACCCCGTGCCCAGCACCCCCATTCTGTCCGCCCCCCACCCAAAAAAACCCGATTCTGTCCGCCCCCAATCCCCGTCGGACCGTCGGAGCCTCCCCCCTCCTTTCCCCCTCCGGTCCTACTCCTTCTCTTACTCATACTCCTACTCGCATTTCCCTCCCTCTCCCCTCCTACTCTGTGTCCTCCGTGCCCTCTGTGGTGAATCCCCCTCCCCCGCCGCCCAGCCATTGACCACCCCCCAAAACCCCCGCTATCCTGAGCGGTCCGACACATTTCACTGGTCCCTCGCTCCTAACCCCCAACTGATAAGCGTTTCCCTCCCATGGCCGTTCCAAAACGCAAGCAATCGAACTCCCGCACCGGCATGCGTCGCTCGCATCACGCCATCAAGCCGAAGCAGCTCCAGGCCTGCCCCAAGTGCGGAACGCCCATCCCCACCCACGTCGTCTGCGGCAACTGCGGCCATTACGCCGGCCGCACGATGGTCGAGACGGAGGAATAAGGCGGGCCAAAGGCCATTGCAAATTGGCCATTCGCCATCGGCCATTGCAAATTTCAAATGGTTAATGGCCATTGGCCAATTTGCAATTCCGAGCCTTATGAAAACCGCCTTCCTCTTCCCCGGCCAAGGCGCCCAATCGGTCGGCATGGGCGCGACGCTCGCCGCCGAGATTCCCGCCGCCCGCGCGCTGTTCGACCGCGCCGCCGAAATCCTAGGCTACGACCTCTTTGCGATCTGCACCGGCGGACCCAAGGAGCAGCTCGACTCCACCGTTCACAGCCAGCCTGCGATCTATGTCGCCAGCCTCGCGGCGCTCGAACGGCTGAAGCACGACCAGCCCGCCGCGGCCGCCGACTGCGTGGTCGCCGCCGGACTGAGCCTCGGTGAGTACACGGCCCTGACGTTTGCCGGGGCGATCGACTTCGACGCCGGCCTGCGGCTGGTCGCTCGCCGCGGCAAAGCGATGCAAGACGCCGCCGACGCCCGCGCCAGCAGCATGGTCAGCATCCTCGGCCTCGAGATTCCCAAGATCGAAGAGCTGTGCGCCGCCGCGGGCGATGGCGAGTTGCTGCAGATCGCCAACCTGCTCGGCCCCGGGAACACCGTGGTTTCAGGCGACGCCGCCGCGTGCGCCCGCGTCGCACCGCTGGCCGAAGCCGCGGGCGCGATGAAGGTGATCCCGCTCGCGGTCGCCGGCGCCTTCCACACGAACATCATGGCGCCGGCCGTCGCGGCGCTCGAGGCCGCGCTCGCCGAGGTCGACATCCACAGGCCGCGCGTTCCCGTGCTGTCGAACGTCGACGCCCGCGCGCACGACGATCCCGCCGAAATCCGCCGGTTGCTCGCGCAGCAGGTCGTTTCCCCCGTGCTGTGGGAAGCCTCGATGACCCGCGCCCGCGAAGACTACAATGTCGAGCGTTGCATCGAGATCGGCCCAGGCTCGGTGCTCACGGGCCTGCTCAAGCGACACCCCAGCTACGACCGCAAATTCCCGCGGGAGAACGTTCCCGCGTAGTTCAGAAAGTTGAACCGCCAAGGTCGCCAAGTACGCCAAGGTGGAAGAAATAAGAGGAAGAGATTTTGCCCGCGAATCGCACGAATCTTCGCGAATGAGATTTATCGTTTCCTGATTCGCGCCAATTCGCGTGATTCGCGGCAAGAGTTTCTTCCGTCAGCTTTCTCCTCTTAGTGGCTCCGTGTCTTAGTGGTTAGCGTTTCCCCTCCGACCTTGGCGTCCTTGGCGTCCTTGGCGGTTAATCCGAAATCCCCAAGAGTTCAAGAAATGGCTGACGCACCCAACCGCCGCATTCAAGCCGATCTCACCGGTCAGGTCGCGATTGTCACCGGCGCCTCGCGTGGCATTGGCCGGGCAATCGCGCTCGTGCTCGGCCGCAGCGGCGCCACGGTCGCTTGCGTCGCCCGGAACGTCGAAAAGCTCCAGGCCGTCGCCGATGAAATCACCGCCGCTGGCGGCAAGGCGAGCATTCACGAGTGCGACGTCACCAACTCGGCCGCCTCCCAAGCGACCGTCGACGCGGTGTGCGCCGCGCACGGGCGGCTCGATGTGATGGTCAACAACGCCGGCATTACCAAGGACACGTTGCTGCCGATCATGGGCGACGACCAATGGGACGAAGTGATCGCCGCGAACCTGCGGTCGGTCTTCCTGTTCACCCGGGCCGCGGCCAAGGTCATGATGCGGCAGCGCTCGGGGCGGATCATCAACATGTCGAGCGTCTCGGGCCTGGTGGGCAACCCGGGGCAGTCGAATTACTCGGCGTCGAAGGCCGGCATCATCGGCTTCACCCAAACCGTGGCCCGCGAGCTGGCCAAGCGCAAGGTGACGGTCAACGCGATCTGTCCCGGCTTCATCGCCACGGACATGGCCGAGGCCCTGGGCCCGGCGATCATCGAAGAGGCCAAGAAGCGGATCCCCGCGGCCCGGCTGGGCGAGGCCGACGAGATCGCTGACGCCGTGCTGTACTTGGCGAGCGATTCCGGAGCGTACATCACAGGGCAGGTGCTCACCGTCGACGGCGGCATGACGGCCTGAGGCCTAGGGGCGAGCCGTCTCGCCCATCCCCCGAACCCGACCTGGACAGCCGCCAGCCGAGGCGTTATATCTTGACCTCCTTCGCATAACCGCTCTATCTTAAACGGCTTGCAAGGACAGCAGGCCTCGCAGGGACGAGCGTTGAGGGAGCTTTAAGTGAGCACGCGCTCCGCTCGACCGGCTAGCCGCATGCTCCCCAAATTGACAGTCACGCGCCGCATCCCCGGCTGGTACATCTGCCGCGGATCGGCCGCTTCGACTCTGCGAACTACTGGCGTAAACACATCCTTAGGTATTGAGTAAGGAGGACCCCTAGCGTGGCCTCGACCATTTTGGATCGCGTGACCGACATCGTCTCCGAGCAACTCGGCGTCGATAAGGACAAGATCACGAACGAAACGTCTTTTGTGAACGACCTTGGCGCCGATTCGCTCGACACGGTCGAGCTGGTCATGGAGCTCGAGGAAGAGTTCGACATCAACATTCCCGACGACGCGGCGGAAAAGATCCAAACCGTCGGCCAGGCCGTGAGCTTCATCGAAGCGAACTCGGGCAAGGCCTAGTCGGCTCGCGTCGATCGCGTGCCCGCGTGCGCTCGCCGCGTTAGGCGATTGGCGCTACAGGGCCGTCGGCGCGTTTCAACGTAACGCTTGGACTCCGTAGGTTACTGCGATCATGAAACGACGAGTCGTAGTCACCGGCATGGGCGCCGTCACTTCGCTGAGCTGCGAAGTGAATGATCTGTGGAAGCGTTTGCTCGCCGGCGAGAACGGCGTCAACACGATCACGATCTTCGACCCGTCCGACTACAAAGTGCGGTTCGGCGGGCAGATCTACAATTGGTCGCCGGAGAAGTACATCGACTCCCGCGAGCAGAAGCGGGTCGATCGCTTCACGCAGTTCGCCATGGTCGCGGGCATCGACGCCGTCACGGACTCGGGCCTCGACTTCGCCAAGGAGGACTCCTACCTCTGCGGCGCGATCATCGGCTCGGGCATCGGCGGGCTCAACGAGATCGAAGAGCAGGAACGGCGGTTGATCCTCAAGGGCCCCGATCGCGTCAGCGCGTTCACGATCCCCAAGCTCATGCTCAACGCCGCGAGCGGACACCTGTCGATCCGCTTCGGCCTCCGCGGGCCGAACTACGCCGTGGCCACCGCGTGCGCCAGCGCGACCAACGCCATGGGCGATGCGTTCAAGGCCATCCAGTACGAGGACGCCGACGTCATGCTCACCGGCGGGGCCGAGGCGGCGCTCACGCCGATCGGGCTTAGCGGTTTCTCGAATATGAAGGCGCTGTCGGAGCGGAACGATAGCCCCGCCACCGCAAGCCGTCCGTTCGATGCGGATCGCGACGGGTTCGTGCTCTCCGAAGGCGCCGGCGTGCTGGTGTTCGAGGAGTTGGAACACGCCCGGAAACGCGGCGCCAAGATCTACGGCGAAGTGCTGGGCTACGGCGCCAGCGCCGACGCGGGGCACATTACACAGCCGGACGAGAATGGCTCCGGCGCCGCTCGGGCCATGAGCAACGCGTTGAATAACGCGAAGCTCAACCCGGAAGCGATCGACTACATCAACGCCCACGGCACGAGCACGCCGCTGGGCGACAAGGCCGAGACGATCGCCATGAAGCGGGTGTTCGAGGGCCACGCCCATAAGGTGAACATCTCGAGCACCAAGAGCCAACTGGGGCACCTGCTGGGCGCCAGCGGGGGCGTCGAGATGATCGCCAGCCTGCTGGCACTTCGGGACCAGGTGTGCCCGCCCACGATCAATCTCGACACGCCGGACCCGAACTGCGACCTGAACTACACGCCGAAGGTGGCGCAGCAGCGGTCGATTCGCTACGTGATGAGCAACAGCTTCGGCTTCGGCGGGCACAACGCGTCGATCATCGCGGGGCATGTGCAGTAGCGGCGGGAACGGCGATACCATCGCCGGCTTTATGCCGCTTGCTAGCACGCGGTGCGATCTTGTGGGTGATGGCGGGGGCTTCTACACTCTGCCGCGCTGAGTTCCCCGCTCGTTCTCTCGCGCCCTTGCGGCGCGCAATCGCTTTCTCCCGCGAAGGACCCGACGTATGTCCCGCCGCGCTCGCGCTGTTGTCGTTCTTGCCCTGGCCTTAGCGCCGCTCACCGCGTGGGGGCAGGGCGCGTCCGGTTGGCGTCAGCCGAGCGACTCGGCTCGCTACGGCAGCGATCCCGCGGCTCCGCAGACCGCGCCGGCCATTGCCGCGGCGCCGTTGCCGGGATCGAACGGCTACGCCGCAGCGCCGACACAAGCGACTACCCACGCTCAAACGAGCAAGGGCACAGGATCGCTACCCAACGAACACGGCCAGGTGTGGCGCGAGTACGACATTACGCCCTACACCATCCGCAACACGACGACCGCTCACCCCGAGCAGGCCATCGTCGACTGGATCCTCCGCGAGACAGGCTACGAGGCGTGGCACTCGACGCCGGTCGGGCTGCTCTCGGCCGATCGCAAGGTGCTGCGCGTGTACCACACGCCGCAGATGCAGACGGTCGTCGCCGAGATCGTCGACCGGTTCGTGAGCACGCAATCGCAGAACTACGGCTTCGGCCTGCGCGTGATCACGATGAAGAACCCCAACTGGCGGATTCGGGCGCTTCCGCTCATGACGTCGATCCCCGTGCAGTCGCCGGGCGTGCAGGGTTGGATCATGGCTCGCGAGGACGCGGCGCTGCTGCTGGCCGAGTTCCGCCGCCGCACGGACTATCGCGAGCAGACCACGCCGAACCAGATGGTGCTGAACGGTCAGTCGATGGTGCTGAGCACGATGCGGCCGATCAGCTACACCAAGGGCATCATCCCCGTGCAGAACGTGTGGCCGGGTTACCAGCCCGAACTCGGGTCGCTCGACGAAGGCTTCTCGCTGGAGTTCAGCCCGCTGCTGTCGGCCGACTCGCGCACGACCGACGCGGTGGTGAAGCTGAAGCTATGCCAGGTCGAGAAGATGCTGGAGATTCAACTGGAGACGCCGACCGCGGTGGCCCAGAACCAGCACGCGTCGGTGCAAGTGCCGCAGCTCACGATGGTGCAACTGCACGAGCGGTTCCGCTGGCCGACGGACCAGGTGCTGCTGCTGTCGATGGGCGTGGTGGCGACCCCCGGACCGGAGAAGCCGAACGTGATCGCGGACCTGCTGCCGGGGCACACGCCGCCGCGGGCGGATGCGCTGCTCATGGTCGAGTCGAGCGGCACGGTGGCCCAGGCGACGCCGATCCCTGGGACGGGCGCGGCTCCTCCCGCCGAGACGGCGAGCCTGCCGGACCGGACGTTCCACGGGCGGTATTAGGCTCTCCCGCCGTTGCTAGGGGCGTCCCGGAGGGCGTGACCCTCCGGCTGAAATGGGTGCGAAATCTCCGAATGATTTAGCTTCCGCGAGGGCGGGGCCCTTTCTTCTTCGCCAATTTTTTTGGCGGCGACTTCTGCCCCGCCGTCTTCGACTTTTTCGGCGTTGGTTTCTTCGCTACAGTTTTCTTGCTCGCAGTTTTCTTGGCGCCGCGCTTTGCGTCGCGCTTCACCCACTGGCTTCGCTCGATGTAGTTCTTCAACGATACGCGGCGAAACGCCTGCCCGATGACGTCGAGCGGCACGTCGTCGATACGCTTGAAGCGGATGCAGCATTTGCCCAGGTCGAGCTTCTTGCCCGCGCGATTCCACGCGTCGACAAACCATGCCCGATGCTCGCCGCCGTCGTAGAGCGTCAGTAGGTAGAGGGAGATGTAATTCTTCTGCGATGCCAGACAGGCGAACGGCAGCGGCTGTTTCGGGTCGCAGTGGTAGCCAGCCGGATAGACGCTGTGCGGCACGTAGTAGCCGATCATGCCGTACTGCATTCCCTCTTCGAGCCCCTTCGGGAGGTTTTTGAGGATCACGGCGCGGATTTTCGAGAGCGCTTCGCGGCGATCGGCTGGGAGTTCGGCGAGGTACTTCTCGACGGTGGCGGCTTTGCTTTGCATGGGGAGGGGTGAGGGTTCAGGGTTCAGAAGGAGGCGGGGTGGCATGGCTTCGTCCGCGTAGCCATGTTCCTTGCTTCACATGCCCACGCGGACGAGGGCATGGCACACGGACGAGAGTTGGTTATCCTGAGGCCACTTCTCGTGCGTTGCAACTGAATTCCGCCGCACGCAGACTTTTCGAGGGCGTCCCTATGCTGCCGCGTCGTTGGTGGATTGCAATTCTGGTGACGGCCGCGATTGCGATCAGTTATTTGGATCGCCAGGCGCTGCCGATCGCCATCAAGGAAGTCCAAAAGGACATTCCGATCAGCGACGATATGTTCGCCAATTTGAACATTGCGTTTCTCGTGGCCTACGGCCTCATGTATTTCGGCGGCGGGCGGCTGATCGACGCGCTAGGGACGCGGCGCGGGTTTTTCGTCGTCATGGTGTTCTGGTCGTTGGCATGCGCCAGCCATGGTTTCGCGGCCGGCGTGTGGATGTTGGCCGCGAGTCGCTTTGCACTGGGACTTGGCGAAGGCGGCGGCTTTCCGGCGGCGACCAAGGCCGTCGCGGAGTGGTTTCCCGCGCGCGAGCGGTCAAGCGCGATGGGTCTCATCAACGCGGGCACGGCGGTGGGCGCGGTGATCGCGCCGCCGCTGATCGCGAAACTCATCATTCCGCACCTTGGCTGGCGGTGGGTGTTCTTTATCACGGGGGCCGCCGGCCTGGCGTGGACCGTCTGGTGGCTGTGGGACTATTTCGCCCCCGCGGAGCACCCGCGCATCACGCCCGAGGAACGTGCAGAAATCGCAAACAACACAATCGCGTCAACGGACGATGACGGAGCGTCGTGGGCGAGCGTGCTGGCGCTGCCGTCGGTGTGGGGGTTGGTGCTGGGCAAGTTCTTGACGGACGGCGCTTGGTTTTTCTACATGTCGTGGTTGGCAAAGTACTTGCTCGACGTACGTGGATTCGACACGAAGGAAGTCGGCGAGTACGCCTGGATTCCCTTCGCGGCCGCGGGCGTTGGAAGTTTGCTGGGCGGAAGCTTTTCGAGTTGGCTGCTGCGGCGCGGGTATTCGCTCAACGCGGCGCGCAAGGTCGCATTGGGGATCAGCGCCACGCTCATGCCGTGGGTGTACTTCGTGACGGCCGTCGATGTGAAGTGGGCCCTCGCGCTGTTCAGCCTGGCGTTCTTCGGCCAGCAGTCGTGGTCGACGCTGGTGATGACGCTGCCGGCGGACCTGTTTCCGCGCCGCTTGGTCGGAACCGTGGCGGGGCTCGTGGGCTTTGGGGGGGCGATGGGCGGCGTCGCCATGAACGCCGTGGCCGGACCGCTCCTGGTTTCGTATCGCAGTGCGGGCCATTTGGCGGATGGCTACCGCGTGGTGTTTGCAATCACGAGCTCGCTGCATGTGATCGCGTTTATTTGGATTCTGTTCATGGTGCGCCGCGTGGAGCAGCGGTGATGCCGCTGATTCGCGGCGCGTGAAAAGTGTGACGCGTCTTCAGGGGAATGCGGCGGGAATCCCTCCCCTGCCTACGGCACGGACTACCGCCCTGCGCTCGGTCGCCACTGGCGACCGTGCTCGGTTGCTCCCGTCCCTTCAAGGGAGGGGGAGTCATGCGCGGCTTGCGCCGCTTAGCGATTTTGGGGTAATCAACGGCTCCGGGCCTGGCGTGATCCTTAACGGGTTCCGCAGCGGGCGGCCAAGCGCGGGCCAGGCGACTTCCATCACGTCGCCGTCGGCGAGCGCCACCTGGGCGCCGAAGCTGAATGCCGCGGCGCCGAAGAAGTGGATGTGGGCCTGTCCGGGGATGCGGTGCGCGGCGTACTTGAAGTGGTGGTGCTCCAGGTTCGCCAGCGTGTGGGCCATGTGCTCCTCGCCGCTTTGGATCGCGTGCGTCCAGACGGTCGCGCCGCCGCGGCGGATCGTTACTTCGCCGGTGAGCGCCGTGAAGGTTTCGTCGAGCGCGAGCTCCGGGCCGATCGCGCACTCGCGGAGCTTCGAATGCGCGAGGTACAGATAGTTCTTGCGCTCCATGACGTGGTCGGCGAATTCATTGCCTGCAACGAAGCCCAGACGCCAGGGCTGGCCTGCGTCGTCGATGATGTAGGCGGCGGCGACCTCGGGTTCTTCACCGGCGTCGTCGGCGAACGCCGGCTGTTCGAGCGGCTCGCCGTGAGCGCGGAGCGTGGCGCCCGTGCCCTTGTAGAACCACTCGGGCTGAATGCCGACGGCGCCACTCGCCGGGCGGCCGCCTTCGACGCCCGACAGATACATTCGCATGCTGTCGGTGAGCGTCCCAGCGGCGGCGGCTTCGTGCATGCGGTCGCGGTTGTCGGCGCTCGCGCGGTGCGTGAGGCCCGTGCCTGCGACGAGGCAGTGGGCGGTGTCGGTCGGGTGGTCGAAAGCGGGGAGCAGGCGCCAGTCGGATTCGCCGGCGTAGATCGCGTCGTAGGGGAGCGATTCGGCCGTGCGCGCGGACTCGGCGACGGTCGCGAGGGATTCGCGGCGTTCGAGTGCGAGGCGCGCTAAGCCGTAAACGGTGGGGGCGCCGGCGAGGAGGATCAGGTGCGGCTCGGCGACGAGGGCGACGCGGCGGCCGTGCGCGGGGTGGGTGAGTTGGACGAGGTGCATGAGGACTCGAAGCGCGGAATGGTGAGGAGCTAGGTCAAATCGCTAAAAATCTTACTCGACATGTGGCATGAAGCGTCAAGTATTTGACAAGCGTCGCCCTGCATCCAACACTTTAGGTAAAGGAACTAAAATTATGAGCCCCGAAGATTTCCAAGCGACCATCGACCTCGCGCGTCCTTTCCGCATCTATCTTGCCGATGGCCGCACCCATGACGTCGTCGATTCCACCACCGCGCAGGTTGGAATGGACGGCGTCTTGATCGGACTTTACGGTGAAGGCCAAAATTTCCCCCGCTGGAAAATGATTGCTCTCAAGAACATTGTCAGCCTCGAGCCGCTTACGCCCGCGCAACTTAGCTAACGCTCGTTACTGCGCCGTCCAGCCGCCGTCGATGGTGAAGGCGCTGCCGGTGACGTAGCTCGACGCGGGGCTGGCGAGGTACAAAGCCAAGGCGCCGATCTCGTGGAGCTCGCCCCAGCGGCCCATCGGAATCTTCGCGAGGAACGCCGCGTATTTCTCGGGGTCATTCGTCAGCGGCAGGTTCATCTCGGTGCCAAACGGGCCCGGCAGCAGCGCGTTGGCGGTGATCTTTTCTTTGGCCAGCTCGATCGCCAGCGCCCGCGTGAGCTGCAGCACCGCGCCCTTGCTCGTGGCGTACGGCGTGCGTTCGGGAATCGCCACCACCGCGAGCATCGACGCGATGTTGATGATCCGGCCGTACTTGCGCATCTTCATGATCGGAGCCACCGCGCGGCACGCGAGCCACGTGCCCGTGACGTTCACGCGCATCAGCAGCTCGAAGTCGGCGGGCGAAATCTGGTCGATGGGTCCGCGGATGTTGATGCCGGCGGAATTGACCAAGATGTCGATGCGGCCGGACTCGCCCAGCGTGGCGGCGACGGCGCCTTCGATTTGAATGGGGTCGGTCACGTCGCACGTGTGGGCCATCGCATGGCGCCCGTAATCGGCGGCGATGCTCGCCCGCGCGACCTCATTGCGGTCGGCGTCACGCGCAGCGATGGAGATCGACGCCCCAGCTTCGGCCAGCGCGCGGGCGATCTCGAGCCCCAGGCCGCGATTGCCGCCGATGACGAGAGCCGTTTGGCCGTCGAGACGAAACTGGTCGAGGATGGATGTTGGCATTTAATACACTCGAGTCCTCCTGCTCCCTCCCCCTTGCGGGGAGGGTTGGGGAGGGGGGTTGAAGCGGGTACTCGCTTCTAGGAATTCAAATGACTCTGACGGCGCGTGTACCCGACGCACCCCCCTCCCCTATCCCCTCCCCGCCGAGGGGAGGGGGACGGAGAAAACCTAAACGATATCGAAATTCTCGAGCCCCTTGGTCTTCAGCGTGAGGCCCATGCCCGGGCGGTTGTCGTCGAGTTGCAGTTGCCCATTCTCGGCGACCGCTTCGCCGTCGAAGATGTACCAAAACATCTCGTTGCCCACCTCGATCTCGGTCTGCGG
>JANOIK010000363.1:0-1844 GCA_031407585.1 Planctomycetota bacterium
GCCGCCCTCAATGGCCTGGGCATGATCGTCAAGACGCAACGGCTCAACGCCGATCGATTGACCGGCCCCGGCCTGGCTCGCGACCTGATGGCGGAGATTATGTCGCTGCCGTACGCCGACCCGCAGACGCCGGGCGCCGCCCTGGGTCTCGACGCGGGGGAGTCGAACGCGTCGCGCACGACGTACGACGACATCGACGACTATCACGGCTTGAGCTCCGCCGACGCGAAAGCGAAAGACGGCACGAGCCGCTCCGGGTACACCGGCTGGAGCCAAGCCGTCACCGTGACGTGGGCCGAACGTATCGGCGGCACGGCGTGGGGCGCTTACGATACGGAGCTTAAGCGAATCACGGTGACGGTAACGAGTCCCGCGGGCGTGACTTCGCAGCTCATCGCACTCAAATCCAAGAGCGGAGCGCTCGAGCAATCGACGCCGCTGGCCATGGCCACTTCGTCGTGGCTGGGCGTGGAGCTGCGCGTGGGAACCAGCACACGGTCCCAATTCGCCGCGGCGCCGCTGAGCAACCTTGCCCCGGATACCAACTAGATGTTTCACAACTTTCAAAATAAATGGGTGCCACTGCTGGCTTGCCCAGCAGTGCGCGCCGGGTACCCGCTTCGCACTGCTGGACGAGCCAGCAGTGGCACCCGGCCGTCCCGTGGCGGCACGGTGTACGTCGCCGTGCTTGGCGTCGCACTGATCGTCTCGCTCGTGGCCCTGGCCGGCATGCACTTGGCCCGCGTCGAAACTGATGTGCTGGTCGGCGCCGACCACGTGGCCCAGGCCGAGTTGCTCTCGCAGTCGGCGTGCGAGTTCGCCATAGCGCGGCTGCTGATTGATCCTGACTGGCGCACCGACAACACCAGTGGCGCCGACGTCGCGGGAAGCAGCATCACCCTGGGGATCGGTTCGCTTAAGTACCAACTTAGCGACGTCGACGGCAATCTCGCCGACAACGATCGCGACTGCGTGACCGTTCGCGGCATTGGCCGCGTCGGCGAGGCGGTCCAGGTCACGACAGTCGACCTGGAGCCGGCAAACTCGGCTTTGACTTGCCTCGACGTCGCCCTTCACGCCGCCGGCAAAGTGGATGTGATGGCCGGGACGGTGACAATCGACCGCATGGTGAGCAGCAACGATGAAATCAGAGTGACCGGCAGCGGCACGATCGTCGGCGACGCCTGGTCGACCGGCGCCATTTCGGGGTCCGTCACCGGCATTCGTTACCCCAGTTCCACGCCCTCGCGCCGCGTGCCCAATACTGTGTCGGCATGGGTCTACTACCTTGCCAACGCCACGGCGATCGACATTGATACGATCCCGACTCAGACGATCGACAAAGTGGTGCTCAGCGCTGCGAACAATCCGTACGGCGCCGAAAATCCACAGGGGATTTACCTGATCGATACCGAGGGGCAGACGCTGCACATTCGCGACTCGCGGATCAATGCGACCTTGGTGGTAATCAGTCCGGCGAATCAAACGGAGGTCGAAGCGACGATCAATTGGGCATCGCCGTCCGGCAACTTCCCTGCGCTCATGGTGAAAGGCGACCTGCGTATGGAGTGGTCCGGCGGCAGCTCGCTGGTCGAGTCGACCGCGGGCGTCAATTTCAACCCCGCCGGAACGCCGTACGAAACCGTGGCGGACTCGGACACGACCGACTCTTACCCAGGCATCATCAAGGGGCTCATATATTGCTCTGAGGATTTGACGGTGGCCAGCGCCTGCGTCGTGCAGGGCTTGCTCATCGCCGGCGGAGAGGCGGATATCAACGCCAGCGTGACGGTGGCCTACGCTGCCTCGCCGGCGAGCTTCCCGCCGCCGGGCTTCGCCTGGGG
>JANOIK010000382.1:0-4660 GCA_031407585.1 Planctomycetota bacterium
CACGACAAACCGGTTCGACGCGCTCAGCGCGTCGCGCAGCGAACCCGTGCCGCTGTCGTTGAGATTGGTGACGTGGTAGACGGTCGCCGACGCGAGACTGGTCCGCGCGCCGGTTGCGAACCGCCCAAAACCTTCCGCCTCGGGAAACGCGAGCTGCTGCGCCGACGCCTGCGCGGCGAGCGCCAGGCCCGCGACGAGCGCGAGTGCGGTGAGAGCGATGCGGCGGGTTACATCCGTTGTCATCAAGTGTCTTTCGTGAAATCAGCCGCAGGGCGTTAGCCCCCGGTTCCGAAGCTCGTTCAGGTTAGTCACTTCTTCGCCCGTCGCCGCGGGCAAACGGCTCGCAATGCCACGAGCGCGATCGCGGCCAGCGCCGACCCCGCAGGCTCGGGCACGCCCACTGCCGGGGGCTGCGCCGTCGGATTCGTGCCGAACTGATTCTGCCACACGGCTAAGTCATCCGCGTCGACCGCCCCGTCTTGGTTGGCGTCGCCCGTGGTGCGATCCATCTGGCCGGTCAGTCCCAGCCCGCGTTGCCAAATGAGCAGATCGTCGCCGTCGACCAGATCGTCACCGTCGAAGTCCGCGTTGAGCGCGACGACCGAGAGTGCCCCTGTGGTCAGCACGTTGTCCGTGTTCCAGTCGAGATAGGCCCCGAGCGTCGGCAGGTCGTACGTAAAGCTGCCGCCGGCTGATGCGAAGTCGAGCACGTTCCACGCGTCGCCAGGCTGCGGCGTGTACCCGTTCAGAAACGTCACGGCCATCGTGCCGCCCGCGGTCAGTGCGCCGCTGACGACGACCTCGTCGTACTCGCCCGGCTGCGGGACGCCAAGCTCGATGGCGAGCGTGCCCGAGTTGATCGTCAAGTCGCCGACGACGTACATGGTCCCCGCGCTCGCGCCCGGGGCAATCGTCCCCCCCTTGTTGACCAGGCTGAATTGCACCGTGCCGGCGCTCAGCGTGCCGCCGAGAAAGTCGAACTCTCCGCCCGCCGCGCCCTTGGCCAACGTGCTCACGCGAAGCACGCCGACGCCCCATAGGTGATAGGCGCCTGACGGCGATCCCGCGATGGGGCCGCCGAGCGTCACCCCATCCGCGGCGACCACGCCGCCTACGTGATAAACGGCGCCAGTTCCCGCGCCGCCCACGATCAGCTCCGACGCCACTTCGAGCCAGCCGCTCTCGACGCCCAGCGACGCATCGTCACCCGCCTGAGCGCCGACCTTGAGCGTACCCGCGTGCTGCCCCACCGAGTCGATCACCGCCAACCCGCTGCGAATCTGCGCCTCGTCAAACCGCGCCGGCTGCCAGTTGTGCGTGCGCACCGCGTCGGCGTTCGCATCCCAGTTCGTGATCTGTGCATAGCGATCGTTCGTCGTCCCGTTGAACACGATCGGCGCCGGCGCCGGCCACGCGGCGACCTCGTTGAGATACTCTTCGAGGTTCGTGTAGCCGTCCGTATCGAAGTCGCCGTTGTTGTCCGCAACCGCGGCGTTCAGCCCATGCGCGGCTTCCCAATACGCGGGCATGCCGTCCTGGTCCGTATCCCAGTCAGCCGCCCGACTCACGGCCACCGTGTTCTTCAGCGCCTGCCACTCGGCCCCGTCATTCGCATCCCAGGGATTGTCCGCCCAGGCGATGATCTTGCCCGTGCCCGTGCGCGTTTCCTGGATGATCCGCTCATCGGGGGTGCTCACGGTCGCATCGCGGTTCCACCAGTTAGCGCCCACGTAGTCGAGCACTCGCGAATAGGCCGTCGCCGCCGGGTCGGTCACGCCGTTGTAAGTCTGCACGCCGCCCGCCCAGAGCGGATTGGCCGGACCGCCGTTCGCGACGACCGTGATATCGTTGGCATCGGCGTCCTTGTTGATGTCGCTCAGGTTGCCGTTGCGGTACACGCTAGTCGCGTTCGCGGCGAGCACGCCCGTGCCCCCGCCCGCTTGGTTAATGGCGGGGTTCGTCCCGCCCGCCGGACTATCACCGCCATCCCCAGCGAGATAAAAATTCGACGCGAGGTTGAGAAAGGTGGTCCCGCTCCTGCCGCCCGCAGTGCCGAGCCAGTTATAGAACACATTGTTGCGAAAGTCGTAATAGCCGCCGCTGGGTTGTTCGTCGGCGACGGCAATTTGCGGCACTCGCCCTTTGTGATGGGCATACAAATTGTGATGAAAGCTAATCGCGGCATTGGGACCTGCCTCCAGCAGCGAGCCAAACGCGTGGCCCGTCAAACTGCCGCCGCCCTCCGCGTCCCATTGCGGATAATTCATTGGTTGGGAAATGTTGCTGTATTGGACGGTGATATTGTTCGCGACCTCATTCATCGAAACCGCCTCGTCGGTCGCAAACAGCGTGCTGACGTGGTCGATCATCAGGTTCGTGCCCGAGATGTCCATCCCATCGTAGACCGTGTTGTCCGGAAACCACTGACTCGCGTCGGTCCCCGCTTCGGGCGTTCCTGGCGCCGCCCGCATCGCCGCGCCGGGACTCCACCATCCTTGCAGGCCGTACCCCGCGGCAATGGTGATATTGCGAATGATGTTGTTGTTGCCCTGCGGCTTGAGCCCGCCGCCCATGAAGATCACGCCCGCGCCCGGCGCCGTCTGCCCCGCGAGCGTCACGTTCGAGCCGCCGATGGTCAGCCGCGACTGCGCGTCCCAGCCATTGCCGTTGGGATCCCAGCCGTTATTGGCCAGCTGCGGCAAACGTCCAAGTTGAAACACGCCGCCGACGTCGAACACGATCGTGCGCGGCGTGTTGGCGGGAAAGTTCGCGCTGTTCAGGCCGTAACGAATCGTGCCGACATCGTTCCGCTGCGGATCGTCGATCGCCGAGTTGAGCTTCGTAACGTGATAAACGATGCCGCCGCGCCCGCCCACGGCATTCATCGCCGCGCCGTCGGCGCCGGAGAATGCGGGAAGCGTTTGCGCCCACGCGGCGTCACAGAAGGAAACAAGAGCCAGCGCGCCAAGCGCGCACGCGCCGCGCCGCAAATAGGAACACACCCCCATCGATACCCCCGCTCCGGACCGTCCAAGGCCGCCCCTTGCCCTGGATCACAGAATGAGATTGCGCACCCTGGGATCGACGATCCCCGCGCATCCGCCACATCCATCATAGAAAGCGGCTAAAGTGCAAACAAGGAACCGACATTGCATTGAACCGCCGCAAAAACGCATCTGCGGCCAACCGCTGCCCCGGCGGCCGCTCTGCAGCCGGCGTCGGGCGCCGTCACCGCGGCCGGCGAACCAGCGAAACGCCCCACGCCGCAAGGGCCGCGAGCGCCGCGCCGCCTGGCTCAGGAACCGGCGCCCCCGCCCCCACGCTCGGCGGCGACAGGCCGAACTGCCGCTGCAGAATCGCCAGGTCGTCGGCGTCGACCCCGCCGTCCTGGTTCGCATCGCCCGTCGCGCGATCCTCCTGGTCGGTCAGCCCCAGCCCGCGCTGCCACACGAGCAAGTCGTCGCCGTTGACGAACTCGTCGCCGTTGAAGTCGGCATTGTGCTCCACCACCACGAGCGCCCCGGTAGCCAGCAGGTTGTCCGCGTTCCATCCGCGGAAGAGCCCCAGGTCCGGCAGGTCGAGCGTGAATGCGCCGCTCGCGGTGGCGAAGTCGAGCAGATCGAACGTCGCCCCCGCCGCGGGGTCGTAGCCGCCGAGCAGACTCACCGAGAGAGTGCCACCGGCCGCCAGCGCGCCGTCGACGATCACTTCGTCGTACTGCCCCGCCGTCGCGCCGGCTAGCTCCATCGCCAGCTCACCGCTGTTGATCGTGAGATTGCCCATCACGCGCGTCGAACCCGGGCTGGCCCCCGGCGAAATCACGCCGCCGTCATTCACCAGATCGAACGCCACTACGCCCGCGCTCAACGTGCCGCCGGTAAAATTGAACGCCCCGCCAGTCGTGCCCTTCGACAGCGTGCCAACAACCAACGCGCCCGTGCCCGACAAGTTGTAAGCCCCCGACGCCGCGCCCGTCCCGCCCAGCGTCACCGCCGACGCCGCGACGATGCCGCCCGAGTGGTTCACCGCGCCCGTGCCCGCCGCGCCCACGTTCAGCGCCGTCACAATATCGATCCACCCGCCGGTCACGCTCAGCGAGGCGTTGTCCCCCGCCGTCGGCGCTACCGCCAGCGTCTTCGCGTGCTGCCCCACCGCATCAACCACCGCCGTCCCCGTGCGGATGTGCGCCACATCGTACTTCGACGGCTGCCATTTGCCGTTCCAGTTCGTGATCTGTGCGTAGCGGTTGTTCGTCGAACCGTTGAACACGACCGGCGCCGCCGCGGGCCACGCGGCCAGCTCGTTGACGTACTCCTCGACATTCGAGTACCCGTCCGAGTCGAAGTCGCCGTTGTGGTCCTGCACCGCGGGGTTCAATCCATGGGCCTGCTCCCAGTCGTTCGGCATGCCATCGTTGTCCGTGTCGAAGCCGGCCGGGCGCGTGAACGGCGCGTTGCCGCCCGCGTCGGGCCGCTGGGCCAGCAGCGTCGCCCATTCGGGGGCCTGCGTGGCGCCCGTGAGATCGTTGATGATTTGCCCCCCGCCGGTAGACACTCCCGCGGCGATGCGCTGGTCGATGGGGCTGCGGTTGTTCCAGTTCGACCCGCCGTAGGCCAGCACGCGCTGCAGCGCGACGTCCGCCGTGTCCGCGGGGTTGTTG
>JANOIK010000428.1:0-5764 GCA_031407585.1 Planctomycetota bacterium
TGTACAAAATGCGGAAGTTCGGCGTTCACCAGCCCCAGAGACGAAGCGAAAGCATGACGCAGGAGGCAACAGAGGAAACAGAGTTCCCATCAAATCCCCTCCTTCTCTGTTCCCTCCGTTACCTCCTGTGCAAATCCCATCCCCCATTCCCCCGACATCCAGCATCCCCGCCCCTAACCCCCCTTGCCTCCAGTCTCCAGCCTACCGCCTCCGGCCTGCTGCCAACCGGACACTAAAACACCAAAAGCGGACAATAGGGGCCCCAAAGCGGACACATCCCCGCGGTCAACCAAAATCAAAACCCCGAAAAAACCAGTCCGAACGCCCTCCAGACCCCCCATTCTGTCCACCAAACAATAAAAACTCCCGCCACCCCCAGCGGACAATTGAAACCCGTCGGAGCATGAACCGGGCGACAGGGGACAGGAGACGGGAGACAGAGTTCCCCCCTGAACCTCCAGCCTCCGGTCTCCAGTCTCCAGCCTTATTCCTCCCCCCCTGTAACGCCCTCCCCGTTCCCGCGCTTCACTCTCCAGACGGCCCACGCCGTCGACCGTACCACAAGGAGCTTCCCGTGAGCGCCACCGACTCGACCATCATCTTTCAGCCCACCCTCCACCGCGGCGCCGTGTTTCACGCGCCGCTCGTACCGGCGCCCAGCGCGCCCAGCACCAGGCCCGCGCCCACCACCAACTGGGAGCCGATCCTCACCGGCTCGCTCGGCCGCGAGGCTCGCTTCGCCGTGGCCGAAATCGCCGCCGCCCTCCCGCGGCCGGTGGTGCAGCCGGGCGTCGGCCCGTCGCTCGGCGGCGGCCATGCGGGGATGGCGCTCTTCTACGCCTATCTCACGCAGCTTCACGATTCGACGCATCACCAACTGCTCGCCGTCGACCACCTCGCGCGGGCGATGGCGCCGCTCGGTCGGCCGTCGATGGACCCTGGCCTCTACGAAGGCACGGCGGGCGTCGCGTGGACGCTGGCTCACCTCTCGAGCCCGGCCGATCGCACGGGCGACGACCAGTTCGCGATGATCGACGAAGAACTCGGCCCGCTCGTCGCCCACCCGTCGGCCGACGCGGAGTACGACCTCATTAGCGGCCTCGTGGGTATCGGCGTGTACGCGGCCGAGCGGCTGCCTTCGCCCACTGCCGCGGCGTGCCTGGATCGCATCGTCGCGCATCTCGATCGCAGTGCGTCGAACATGCGCCGCGGCGTCACGTGGTTCACGCCCGCCGCTCGACTCGAGCCGTGGCAGCGCGAGCTGTCGCTCACGGGGCACATCAACCTCGGCGTCGCCCACGGCGTGCCGGGCATCATCGGTTTGCTGTCGCTCACGCTGGCGCACGGCATTGCCGTGCCGCAGTCGCGGCGGCTGCTCGCCGGCGCCGTCGAAGTCCTGCTCTCGCAGCGGCTCGCCGACAGCGTTGCTGACGGCGGCGGCTCGGGTAGTGGCTCGTTCGGATACACCGGCGGATTGAACGTCGACTCCCGGCCCGCGCGGCTCGCGTGGTGCTACGGCGATCTCGGCGTCGCGACCGTTCTGCTTTCCGCAGCGACGGCCGCCGGCAACGAGGCGTGGCGCCGCGAGGCGTTGCGGCTAGCACGCGGCGCCGCGACGCGCACGATCTCCGACTCGGGCGTTCGCGACGCGGCCCTGTGCCACGGCGCCGCAGGCGTCGCGCATCTGTTCAATCGGCTGTACCAATCGACCGGCGACGGCGTGCTGGCGGACGCCGCGCGGCGGTGGTTCGCCGAGACGCTCGCGCATCGCCAGCAGGGTCGCGGCGTCGGGGGCTTCGCCGCGTGGCGTCACCACGGCGCCGGCGGTGAGTGGGCCGACGAGCCAGGATTTCTCGAAGGCGCCGCGGGCGTCGGGCTCGCGCTGCTCGGCGCCGTGACCACCGATGAGCCGCAGTGGGACCGCGTGCTGCTCGCCTCGGCGTCGCCTACACAAGCATGAAAGAAAACATGAAACGAGGCCCATCGCGGTGATCCGAAAGCAGGCCAATTGGGCGTTCCCGGCAAGCCGCGCGCGTGACATAATAAATAGTTCACGGCACGCGTCGCTCGCGCTCGCCGTGCGTCCCGCCTCCGACCGCCCCGCGACTACCCTGATGCCGCCCGTTTCGTTGACGCCCGGCGAAAGCGCCGCACCCGCTCCGCTCGCCGGCAAAGGCGCCTCGGGTGGGCACGCGCTGCGCGGCGAGCTCTCGGCGCTGAAGATCGACCGCAGCAAGCGCACCTCGCCATCGGCCGGCGGCAAGCTCCTGTGGCTGGTCGTGCTGGTTGTGCTACTCGCCGCCGCCGCGGGCGCCGGTTACTGGGCGCTCAAAGACCGCCTCTTCCCGCTTCCGGTGGTGAAGGTCGAGTCGGTCCGAATCATGACGCTCGGGCAGGCGCAAACGGAGCTGACCGCCACGGGCTACCTCGAGTCGCGTTGGCAAGCAGCCGTCGGCGCGAAGGTGCCCGGCCGCATCTCGAACATTCCGGTCGAAGAAGGGGACGCCGTGAAGGCCGGCGACGTCCTCGCCGAGCTGGAGCACTCGGACCTCGACGCGATGCTCGCCTCGCGCAAGGTGGCCGTCGAGCTCGCCAAGGCCTAACTTGCCGAAGCGCAGTCGAACCTCGATCAGGCCAAGCGGGAGCTCGACCGCGAACGCGATGTGTTCGAGCGGCTTGCCGGCGCGCGGGCGACGTTCGAGCGCGCGGAGGCCGCGCACACGGCCGCCCAAGCGGTGCTCAACGCCCGCACGGCCGCGGTCAACGCCGCCCACAGCGCGGTGGTCGAGGCCGAGGAGGCGGTTCGCAACATGTTCATCTACGCGCCGTTCGACGGCACGGTGGTGACCAAGGACGCGGAAAAGGGCGAGTCGATCATGCCCGGCGGCATGGGCGCCAGCTCTGGCCGCGGCTCGGTCATCACGCTCGCCAAGCTCGACGAGCTGGAGGTCGACACCGACGTGAAGGAGGACTACCTGGGCCAGCTTCACAAGGGTCAGCCCACGCAAGTCGTCGTCGACGCCGTGCCCGACCACCGCTACAAGGGCAGGCTCCGCGAGATTATTCCGATGGGCGATCGGACCCGCGGAATTGTGAAAGTGAAGGTGTCGATTCTCGATCCCGACGAACGACTATTTCCTGAACTGAGCGCGACGGCGAACTTTTTGCCCGACGACCAGAACGGCGCCCAAGCCGACGCGGCCCTGGAAAAAGGCGTGTTTGCACCGGTCGCGGCGATTCAAGGCGAGGGCGAGCAGGTCGTCTGGATCCTGGAACAAAACCACGTGCGGCAAGCAGCGATCAAGACGAGCGGTGAATCCCTCGACGGCCTCTTGCGAATCACCACCGGCCTCTCCGGCGGCGAGCAAGTGGTCATCGATCCGCCGCCGGGCCTCAAAACGGGCGATGAAGTGAAAACGGCAGAGTAGCCACGAAAAATTTTTTGCCGCGAATCTCGCGAATTCTTGCGAATCAGGAGAGAGCGGTTTTGCAGAAGAGTCGAGTTTGACGGCGGTTCCTAAACTTTTTGATTCGCGAAGATTCGCGTGATTCGCGGTAAAAACTGAAGTGCGATTGATTATCCCATGACAAACAACCCCCACGATTCCGTCGTCGAGCTTCTCAATGTCAGCAAGCATTTCTGGCGTGAGAAGATCGAGATTCCCGATCTCACCGATACGACGCTGCACATCCCGCGCGGGGATTTCGTCGCGGTCATGGGGCCCAGCGGCTCGGGCAAGAGCACGCTGCTCAATCTTTGCGCCGGACTCGATCGGCCGACGACCGGGCGCGTGATCGTCAACGGGCAGGACCTCGGCGAGCTCGGCGAGGCGGGCCTCTCGAAGTGGCGCAGCGAGAACCTGGGCTTCATCTTCCAGATGTACAGCCTGATGCCGGTGCTCACGGCGTAGGAAAACGTCGAGCTGCCGCTGCTGCTCACGCCGCTGTCGCGCCGCGAGCGGCGCGAGCACGCGACGGCCTCGCTCAAGATCGTGGGGCTGGAAGACCGGGCCGACCATCTACCGCGGCAATTTTCCGGCGGGCAGGAGCAGCGCGTGGCGATCGCCCGCGCGCTCGCGAACGATCCCGTGCTGCTGTTGGCCGACGAGCCGACTGGCAATCTCGACTCGACGACGCCCAGGAGATTCTCGATCTGCTGGTGCAGCTCAACGAGGAGTTCGGCACGACGATCATCATGGTCACGCACGACCCCAAGGCGGCCCGCCGGGCGAAGCGGCTCTTGCACCTCGAGAAGGGCACGTTCGTACAAGCGGACGTCGACGCCCTGGAGGCCGCCGCCCGATGAACCCGTTCAAATTCCTGCCGCTGGTCATCCGCAACGTCTTCCGCAACAAGTTTCGCACGTTGTTCACGTGCTTGTCGATTGCAATCAGCTTGTTCCTGGTGGTCGCGCTGTACTCGTTCCTCAGCTCGAACGAGGACGTGGCCGAGATGAACGCCGGCGCCAATCGCCTGGCGGTCGTGCACGAAGCGGGTCTCGCGGGGCGGTTGCCGATCGTCTACGTGGAGCGCATCCGAGGGATGGAGGGCGTGAAGTGCGCGGCGCCGATGTCCTGGTTCGTCGGGACGTATCGCGAAGAGGAGGACGCGCAGATTGCTCAATTTGCAACCGACGCCAATGCCATCTTCGACGTCTATCCCGACCTGACGATTCCGCCGGAGCAGCTCGCCGCCTGGCAGAATGACCCAACGGGCTGCATCGTCGGATCGGTCATTGCGCGCAACAAGGGCTGGAAGGTCGACAGCAAGATTCTACTCGCCGGCAATATCTATCCGGTGGATCTCGAGATGAAAGTGTGCGGCATCTACGACGGGTCCGAGACGATGGACAAGGGGTGGATTCTGTTCCACTTCAAGTACTTCGACGAGCTGCTGAAAAAGGAAAAGGATCCCGGAGCCGGCAATGCGGGCATTGTCATGCTGCGCACGGAGTCGAGCGAAAAAATGGGCCCAGTGAGTCAGGCCATCGAGACGGCGTTCGAGAGCTCCGACGCGCCCGTGACGGCCATGACCGAGCAAGCGTTCGGCGCGTCGTTCCTGGAAATGATCGGAAAGGTGAAAGGGTTCATCCGCTTTACGTCGACCGCGGCTGTGCTCGCGCTCCTGAGCGTGGCCGGCAACACGATGGCCATGTCGCTCCGGGAACGCACGCGAGAGATTGCGGTGCTCAAGGCCGTGGGCTTCAGCCGCACAACCGTGCTGGCGATGTTTCTCGGCGAGTCGATCGCGATCGGCCTCTTGGGCGGCGTGCTCGGAGCGGTGGGCGCCAAGCTGCTGTTCGACTCGCTCGACATGGGCGCCATCGACGCCAATCTCGCGTTGTTCTTCATCCCCTGGCGCACGGTGTGTTGGGGGCTCGCCCTCTCGGCGCTGGTGGGACTGCTCAGCGGCATCATTCCTGCGTGGCGCGCCGGAAACCTGAGCGTCGTCGATGGTCTCCGCAAAGTCGTGTGAGTGAGTCGAAATGGTTCCACTGAAATACAACATTCGCAGTCTCGCGGCGCGCAAGGTCGGCTCGCTGATGACCATCTTCGGCGTGGGGATGGTCGTCTGGGCCAGCATCTTTGCCATGGGATTGTCCGCTGGCCTCGACAAGACGCTGGAGATTGCCGCTGATCCGCTCGCCCTCATCGTCATGCGGAAGGGCGCCACGTCGGAAGCCGTCAGCGCGATCTCCGAGTCCGCCGCCCGTGAGATCAAGTCGTTCGAAGGCATCGCCACCGACGGCAGCGGCAGCCCGCTC
>JANOIK010000464.1:0-6583 GCA_031407585.1 Planctomycetota bacterium
TCGCCTTCGTTGAACTCCACTTCGTCAAACGAAATACTGTACGTCCTAAGGTTCTCGAACCCGCAGCGGCGCGCCAGCGCCACGATGGCCGTCGAATCGATTCCACCGCTTAAGAAGATGCTCACCGGGACGTCGCTGACAAAGTGGCGCCGCACGGACGCCTCGAGCGCGTCGCGCGCCGCGACGATGGCTTCGTCGTGAGGCATGTCCTCGCCGCCGCACTCGAACTCGGCAAATCGCTGCACTGTGGTTTGGCCCTTGTGCCAGACCATGGTGTGACCCGCCGGCAGGGTTTCGACGTCGGCCACTAGCGACAGCGGTTCCTGCACGGCGCCGTACATTAGGTAGCCGCGCAGCGCCCGGGGGCACAATCGGCGCGGCCCCAGGTCCGCCGCCAGTAGGGCCCGCAGCTCCGACGCAAAAGCGAGCGATCCGCCGCGGCGCCACACGTACAGCGGCTTGATTCCCATGGGCCCGCGGGCGAGAAAGCATCGCTGCTCTTTCCGATCCCAGATTGCGAGGGCGTACATGCCGATGAACCGCCGCGTGCAGTCTTCGCCGTGCCGGCGATAGCTTTCCAAGATGACTTCCGTGTCACTATTGGTGTGAAACGCGACGCCTTCGCGCTCCAAGTCCCGCCGCAGCTCCGCGAAGTTATACACCTCGCCGTTGAACACAATCGCGTAACGATCGCCATCGGCGTACATGGGCTGATGGCCCGCGGGGCTCAGGTCCAGAATCGCCAGGCGCGTGTGGGCGAGTCCGACGCCGCCCGCTGGGTCGACGCACAATCCCTCGTCGTCGGGGCCGCGGTGGCGGAGCCTCGACTGCATCGTCTCGAGGCGCGTGCGCAGCACTCCAGGGTCGAGCGACGGCGCCAGGATGCCGGCGATGCCGCACATCAGGTTTGCGCCGCCGCGTTGGCGATCGTATCCGAGTTGCTCGCGGCCAGCACATGCTGATAAACCTCGAAATACATGTCTGCAATACGCTCCGGGCAGAATCGCCGCACGTTCTCGAATCCGGCTGCTACGATCCCCTCGCGAAACTGGGAATCGTTTGTCACCCGCTCGAGCCCGGCACGAATTGATGCCGGATCGTCCGGATCGACGAGGCACGCACCTGCCCCGGCCACTTCGTCCATGGGCGCGCGGTTGCTCGTCACCAGCGGGCGTCCAACTGCCTGGGCTTCGACGATTGGCACGCCAAACCCCTCATCGAGCGAGGCAAAGCAGACGATGTCACAAGCTCGATATTGCCCTACCAATTGCGCCGTTGAAAGATCGACGTAATTCTCGTAGTCGACTCGCGCTGCCGCCAACTGCCGCTCGATGTCTGGTCCGATGCGACCGACAATGACTAACACACACGGCCAGCCGCTTATCGCCTGCACCAAACGCGGCAAATTCTTGTTGGCTGCGGTGCCCAAATGCAACACTCGGGGTCGGCGCCCGTCGAAGTCGAACGGCGACGGCGTGAACGCGGGCGACGCAGCATTGGGGATGACGTGGACTTTAGCGGGGTCGCATCCGGTAAACTGGACGATCTCCGATTTCACGCGACTCGAAACCGTGGTGACGGCGGCCACGTGGCGCACGGGCCGCTCCAGCCACACCTTCTGCAAAATCCATCGCCGCAGTCCACGGCTACGGGTCACGAAACCGCAGTCGTGATTGGTGAGCACCGTTCGGCGGCCATCGAGCAGCAGTGCGGAAAAATTCGTGTCGCCCGTCACGTGGTTAATCTCGCCTTGCCGCCTACGTGCGTGCCACGCAATCCACAACCGGCGCAGCAGCCCGTTACTGGTGCAAGGCGCCACGCAGACTCTCGCTTGAACGCGATCTCCTAAATCTCGCCGCACGTTTTGAAATACCAGCTCGATGCTGAAGTTGGCGCTGGGGCGCGGTTTGCGATGGAAGTAAGTGACTTTCACAGCGTTCGGCGACGGCGCGCCGAGAATGACAGGCTCACGTCGCACTTAGAGACGACGCTCCTTGCGCGGACCGCGATTTCATCGCATCGGGGCTGGCACTGAATGCGGGCGAGTTGCCGAGTGCGAGGATGCAGGCCGCCATCGCCCAGAAGAAATACGCCGCCACGTGATTGAACTGGTAGCCAAGCAAGGCGCGCATCGCCATCGCGGCGGCGGTGACCCAGAGGGCGGTTTTGGCGCTGCCCACGGGACACAGTCGATACGCCTCCCGCCACGGCACGATCACGATCCCCCAGGACACGATCAAACCCAGGAAGCCGAGCACGCCGAGTTCCATGATGGTTCGGCCCCAGGGGCTCTCGTAGGTCCAACCGCCGCGTAGACCCGCGAAACCGAGCGTGCGGCCCGCTTGCTCGGTGCCGATGCCGTTTCCCAGCGGCGCGATCACCGCGGCGTCTAGCGGCATGACGAACGCATACCAGAGGCGGTACGCAATCGTATCTCGGCCGGCGCCTTCGTGTCGCTGAAGAACGGTTGAACCGATCTCGAGCGCCGATTCCCATCGACCGCTGACCGCGAGCAGCGCTGCGCCGACGATGGCGATCGAAACGACCGTTTGGACCTTTCGTCTCACCTGTCCGCCGCTCAGCGCCCAAACGCCGACTAGGGCGAGTGACATGAGGGCGACCGCGCGAGACACGGTGACGAACGTGCAACAGAGTCCGGCGATCAGTCCCGCGTACCCGAGCCACCGCGTACGCGACGTCTTGGCCGTCGCCAGGCACACGATCCCCGCCCACACCGCGACGGACGCGAACTCACCCAATCCGCTGATGTAGGAAAATGTGCCCGTGGCGCGAATCCGTTCGCTCACGCCCGCGGTCGCAATAAACTCGCCTTCGGTGCTGTAGCGGTTGAGGATGCTGCTGGCCGGAGCGTAAAACTGCAGCA
Source organism: Planctomycetota bacterium (assembly GCA_031407585.1). Lineage (GTDB taxonomy): Bacteria > Planctomycetota > Planctomycetia > Pirellulales > Lacipirellulaceae > Lacipirellula. Next base: position 2,885 of record JANOIK010000464.1, read on the forward strand.
CGGTGAGCGGGGCCATGGCCACAGCGATCGCCGCCGACCACTGTGCGAACCGCCGCACGGCATCGGCGGGCAGTTGGCGGCCTGCCTGCCAGGCGGCGGCCGGCAAGATCAAGAAATTGAGCGCGGTCAAAACGGCGCCGATGAGTTCGACGCCTGCGAACGAGCTGACCACCGCTCCGATGCCGATGAGCGCGAGCCCAAACGCCATGAACGGCTTCGCGAGGTATGCCAATCGATTGTCGCTGCGGGCCGTGCTCACCAGGAAGAGCGCCATCAGGAGATATTTCGACACGTACGCCAAACGCCCGACGGCGGATTCGTCACCCGCCAACCATTTGCGAACGGCGCCTTCGAGCACGCAACACAGCAGCGACGCGAGCAGCAGCCACCACGCCCGCTCGCGACGCGCTGCCGTGCGAGCCTGTTCGAGGGCGTTCATCGCGGCGTCGCCCACTGTTGGAAGAGTTCAACGACGCGACGCCGATAGACCGACCAGTCGTACCGCTCTGCCGCCGCGCGCGCCGATGCTCGCATGGCCGGTATTCGGTCGCGGTGGTCGATCATCCACGCGATCGCGCCCGCCAAGGCCGTCGCGTCGCCGGCGGGAACGATGAGGCCATTCTCGCCCGGCGTCACCATTTCCTTTGCGCCGACATGGTCGGTCACGATGACGGGAAGGCCACAGGCCATTGCTTCGGCAACCACCATGCCGAAGGAATCGAAACGCGATGGTAGGACGAGCACGTCGTGATTCGGCAGTTCTGCGGCCAACCGATCGTGACTCAGCCACCCGAGTCCAAGGAAACCGTCGTCCGCAACGGCGCGGGCCGCGCCGATGAGCGTGACCTGAAAATGCCGCGCCTCGCTGCGCACCGACTTCGCGGCCTCGCGTAGTACGTCCAACCCTTTGAGTGGCGCTGCGCTGCCGACATACACGAATCGCACTTCGTCGGCGTCTTTGCAAACCTCCGTGCGCGTAGGCGCCTTGAAGCGGGCGGCATCGACTCCCAACGGCGCCACATGCAGCCGCTCCGCCGGCACGCCCGCTTCCAGGTAGCTTTCTTGCGCTAGCTGGCTGGTACACAGAATGTGATCCGCCAGGGCAATCTCTGCGTCCTTTCGCTGCACAATCCGGGCGTGCTCTCGCGGCGACTCCGTGGGCGAGACGTATCGGTCTTGCCAGGTGTGGTGCACGCTCGCGGCATCCAGCACGCTCACGATGCCGGCCTGCTTCGCCGCCTCAAATGTGCGGAGGGCGCTGTTCTCATACGCGACCACGAATTGAGGTTTCGACTCAATTGCCGTACGACACACCATGCGGTCGAAAAGTCCGTCGGCCCGATGTCCCGCGGCATGCGCCATGGGCTTGTTCAACACGCGGCCGGCCGCTTTGCGAACCATCGTTGCCACAAAGTTATGTGAGACCAATGCTGGCGACAGGGGGATCGAATACGATTCGGCCCACGGCCGCAGGAACCACGCGGCGAGCGATCCGCCCGCGCCGCGCCATGTCGGAACACCCGTGAAGTATCTTTCGAGCATTCCCGCATCCGCAAGTGCAAGCGCCAACTGGTGCGAATGCTGTCGCCCGGAATGGCACACTGACACGCGCGGAAGCTCATGCTGGCGTTCGAGCACCTTCAATTGTTTGCAACCGGAGTTCGGTCGCGACCTGGCCCCAACCACGCTTCGAACAGCGCGACCGATGCGCTCGGCCGGTAGTCGAACTGATCCACACCACGCCGCCCAATCGGCCGTGCGGGGTTTCCGCCCACGATCTCGAGCGGCGGCACCGACTTGGTGACGACCGCTCCCGCAGCGACGACGGCGCCGCGCCCCACCGTGACGCCGGGCAGGAGCATCGCTCCGGTCGCGATCCAGGCGTAGTCCTCGACCGTGATGGGTTTCGCGATCAGTTCCCAGTGCGCCGAGTTCACATCGTGCGTGCCCGTCAGCAGTTCGCAACCGTCGTTAATGACCACGCAATCGCCAATCGTGACCGCCGCGTGTAGCTGAATCTTTACGCGGCCGATCGCACAGTCGTCGCCGATCGCCAGTTGCGCGAGCCGTCCTTCGATCACCGACGGCGAGATGATGGTGCGTGCTCCCATTGAGCGGCAGCCTCGCGCGTATCGTCGCATCGACCAGGTCGTTCGCACGAGCGCTGGCGTCAATCGCAAGCGCTTGGCCCAATACTTCCACCATTTCCGCGTTCCCAGCGGCGGCCGGTAGCGATCTCGCCACAGCGCGCCGATCATTTTGCGTGACTTACCATGCGTGAAATTGACGTGCATGCTGCCATCAACTGGGCTGCATGGTTGGCCGTGGTATGTGAGCGATACCAGTCGTTGATCGCTCTTGAAGTTTTCTTTAGCGCCGCAATCGCATCCTCTTTCGACATTGCCAGGAGGGCCTTGGCAGTCAACAATTGCTCGCCGAATGCCACTCCGTCACTCGCTCCCTGGCTTCGTAACATCACCGGCGGCGCGCCATGCGCCGCCGCCGCCGCGAGTACGCCCGACTTTGCAAAGTAGCCCGGGAAGTAGTCAAACAGCGCCATTTGAGCGGTCGCCAATCGCTGACTTACCTTCTCTGCGGGCAAGAACCCGGTTCGCTCGATGGGAATTCCCGCACGCTCCAGCGATTCATTGCTCCCACCGCCCGCACCGATGTCAACGATTCGCTCAATCGCCAGCCTGCGGCATAGTTCGGCGATTTGGCGAGCGCCAGATCCCGCGAGAAACGGCTTCTTAAATCCGGCGCTGCCAAAAAGCACGGCTTCTGGACATCGATCCACCCAAGGCACGACTTCGTCCGGCTCGCCGACATTCGAGCACACCGGCAAGTGCGCCACGCTTTCTTGCGGCAGGCCGGCCTGTTGCTCCAACCACTTAGCGCTTGCTTCGCGATTGGTCATCATTGAATCGCTCGCGCGGGCAATCCGCGTTGCCACGGCTTGCTGTCGTCGGCTCAACCAGAACGCGCGTCGCCAGGGCCAACTCGTTGCGTACAACTCGTGAAACATCGTCACGAGTCGAAACGACGCTATGGGCGCCGGTCGTCGTTCCAGCGAGTCCGCCAACCATTCCGGCGCGCCGCCCACGTGGAAGCCGTACCCGCTGTAGTGCAACAGCAATGCGACCTCGTCCGTCTGCTCGCCCTGCGTTGCGGCGGCGATGGCGTTCCACAAACCGTGAGCATCATTCGACGCCCATTGGGTGCGTCGGCCGTTGGGAACAAACCCAGAATGCGGGCCGTGATGTCCGCACGCGATCCATGCGCAACGAACCTGCGGATCAATCTCCTCGATGCGCTGCCCGATCAGCGTGGCGTAATCTCCCACGCCGCAAATGGCTGGCGGTAGCTGGGAAGTGAGATGTACGATCAGCATTTCAGTTCACGCGACACTTGCTGGCATCGCATGAAATGTGGTCCCGTCACGATCACCTTCCAATGGCTGAACCCGGTATCCGCAGGCGCGCAGGAACGCTTCGGGCCGTCCTGGCTCAATCCCAAGCTGGGCCATCCTCACACCATTGAACTCGTAGAACACATGATGCACACGCCGCTCTCGTAGCAATCCTTCAGCACCCTCGAGAACCCAAGCGTCGGCCCCTTCGACGTCAATCTTGAGGACCGCGACTTCTTCTTGAATGGCGTCATCCAAACGCACCACGTCGACCTCGATCGCTTCTGGAG
>JANOIK010000482.1:0-1807 GCA_031407585.1 Planctomycetota bacterium
GACCCCTGACTCCTGCCCCCTTCCCTCCGATGCCCATCGTTCTCCAACTTCAAGACGCCCACAAACGCTACGGCCCGCAGGCCCTACTCGACGGCGCGACCTGCGGACTCGCCGACGACCAGAAGGTGGGCCTCATCGGCCGCAATGGCGCAGGCAAGAGCACCCTCTGCCGCGTCCTGCTCGGCGACGAAGAGCTCGACAAGGGCGACGTGTCGCGCAGCAAGAAGCTGCGGCTCGGCTACCTGCGACAGCACGATCCCTTCCTCGACGGCGAGACCGTGCTCGACTTCCTGATTCGCGACAGCGGCCAGCCCGACTGGCGCTGCGGCGAGATCGCGTGGCAGTTTCAGCTCCCCGACGTCATGCTGCACCAGAACGTCCGCTCGCTGTCGGGCGGCTGGCAAACGCGCGTTAAGCTTGCGGCCCTGCTGCTACACGATCCCAACTTGCTCATACTCGACGAGCCCACGAACTTCCTCGACCTGCGCACGCAGATGCTGCTCGAGGAATTCCTCCGGCGGTTCGACGGCGGCATCCTCGTCGTCTCGCACGATCGGTCGTTCCTGAAACGCACCTGCACGCACACGCTGGAGCTGTCGCGCGGCCATCTCGAAATGTTCCCCGGAGACGTCGACGCCTATCTGGCAAACCTCGCCGAGCGCCGCGAGCACGATCTCCGCGTAAACGCCACGACGATGACCAAGCGGAAGCAGCTCGAAACGTTCATCGCCAAGAATCGGGCCAACGCGAGCACCGCGAGCCAGGCGCGCAGCAAGGCGCGGCAGCTCGAGAAGCTCACGCTCGTCGAAGTCGTTGGCGAAGAAGCCACCGTGCACTTCCGCTTCCCCGAAGTTCAGGCGCGCCAGGGCACGGCCCTCCGTACCGAGGGGATGAGCATCGGCTATCCCGATCGCACCATCGCCGAGGACGTGCAGATCGAAATCGAGCACGGCCAACGCGTCGGCGTCGTCGGCGACAACGGCCAAGGAAAGACGACGTTTCTCCGCACCGTGTGCGGCTCGCTCGAGCCCAAGGCAGGCCATATGAAGTGGGGCTACGGCTGCCAGATCGGCATCTACGCCCAGCATGTCTACACGACGCTCAATCCGGACTACAGCGTGGCGGATTATCTCTACCGCCAGGCAGCCTCGGGCACGAAAGATCAGCAGATCAAGACCGTCGCGGGCAGCTTCCTCTTTAGCGGCGAAGCCATCGAGAAAAAAATCAAAGTCCTCAGCGGCGGCGAGCGAGCCCGCCTCGTGCTTGCAGGTTTGCTTCTGGAGCAGCACAACGTCCTGATCCTCGACGAACCAGGCAACCATCTCGACGTCGAAACCGTCGAAGCGCTCGCCGACGCGCTCGAGCGCTACCCGGGCACGGTGATTTTCACCAGCCACGATCGCCACTTCATGCAGCGCGTCTCAACCGCGGTGATCGAGGTGCGCGAAGGCCGCGTGGCAAGCTACCCCGGCAGCTTCGAAGACTACGTCTACCGAGTTCACAAAGAACTGGAAGCCGGCCTCCGCGCCGAACACGCCACCTACAACGCCGGCGCCAAAAATCCCTCCGGCTCAGGCGAGGCCGCTTCAGCGGGCGGGGGCGCCAAGAGAAAACTCACCGGCCGAGAAGAGCGCGATCTGGAAAAGCGCGTCAAATCCCTCGAACGCAAGATCGCCAAACTCGACGACGAAAAAAAAGAACTAACCGGCAAGCTGCTCACCATCACCGAAGGCGTCGAAGTCAAACGCATCCGCGACCGGCTCGCCGCCGCTGCCGAGGAAGTCGCAGCGCTGGAGCACGAGTGGCT
>JANOIK010000489.1:0-5923 GCA_031407585.1 Planctomycetota bacterium
GGGCTTGCCGATTTCCTCGGCCATCGCGCGGCGCACGCGCTCGTCGGCGACGCCGTCGTTCTCGCCGATGCCGAAGTCCAGCAGCTTGCGCTCGGGATGTTCGGCGAGCGCCTGCCGTTTGGCGCGTTTGATCTTCTCGAACTTGTAGATCGCGGTGCTCTTACCGTATTGGGCCCCGCCGATGCGGTCGGCGAACAGGGTTTGGAAGTAGGGGTCGGACATGGTGGCGGCGGGATGTTTGGGGAGGGGGCAGCGTTAGGACCGGAGCAACATTTGCTGCAAGCAGTTTTATGGAGGACCGATTATCGTGGATGGGCCGGCCGTTGCGAAGGGGCGGCGATTCGCGGCAGGCGTTCAGAACTTTTCTGAAGAAATCGGGACACGCGGCGGGTCTATTTGGGTGAGAGCGTCGAGTGGAGACTGCATGGAGTTGCTGGGAGAACGACTGGCTCGGGGAGAGGAGTCTGCATTTGCAGAGCTCTACGACGCCTGCGCCTGCCGCCTGCACCGCTATGCAGCCGCCCGGCTAGGCTCGGCCGACGCGGCGAGCGACGTCGTCCAGTCGGCATTCTTGCGGACGGTGAAAAGCCGACGTCGGTTCGCGAGCGTGGAGAATCCGGAAGCCTACCTGTTCGAGATCGCGCGGAACGAAATCGCGAGGCGGGCGACTCGCGATGCGCAGCAGCGGGAGACGCTGCTACCGGCCGAGGAACAGCTCCGCGCCGCCGACGACTCGTCGGCAGAGGATGCGGAGATCGCCGCTGCGGCCCTGGCGAGGCTCAGTGCGGATGATCGAGAGGTGGTAGAACTAAAAGTGTTCGGTGAGCTGACGTTTGCGGAGATCGGCGCGCTCCTAGGCCAACCCGCCGCGACGACGGCCACTCGCTACCGGCGGGCGCTTGCGTCGCTGCGAGGCTGGCTCGAACGGCAGCTACGATGAGCAGGACGAACCGTCGCCCCGCGAGTTGAGACAAGTGCCATGAACGACGAACAACAAGAACATGTCGAACGACTCATCGCCGCGACGTTTCCGACAGGCGCCGCTGTCGGAGCGCCGAGCGCGCTGCGGACGGCTGTATTGGCCGACGTCCGCCGCGAGCTGCGCAATCAGCGCTGGGATCGCCGGCTGCGGCGCACGGCGGCGGCGCTGCTCGTGGTCGGAGTTGGTTTCAATGGCCTGATCACGTTAGGGTTTGGCGGCTCCCATGGCCCCGCGGCTCTTGTCGGCGGACCAGACCGAATGCAGCCGTCGATCCTGGCCACTGCGACCGCCGTGGCCGAGGCGACCGACGCCCAGACGGCCCGGCAGTTCGCGAGGCAGTTGGCGGTCATGCGCGGACGCCCCATGACCGAGCAGGATGCGGCAGCGCTCGAAGCAGCGCTGGCCGAGGGAATACGACATCGCAACGCGGGGTGACGAGATGAAGTTTTGGCCGACGCGACGAACGGTGATGCGGTGGGCGCTCGTGCTTGCCGCTGTGGTAGGGGTGCTCTTCATCGCCAACGGGGTGATGGCGTGGCGGACCTACGCCCGCCGGCAGGCGAACATCGACGCTATCCGAGCCGCCGGCGATCCGGCGTCGATCTCCGACCTGACGCCCAAGGCCATCCCCTACGATGAAAACGCCGCGGCGCAGATCGCGGCTCTCGCCGATGCAACCAAGGTCTTCGAGAAGGACTACGTGACCTTCCTCGAGCGCACGGAGCTCGGCAAGGCCTACGATAAGGCGGAAGGCCCTCCCAACGCCGAGCAGACCGCGGCCATGCGGGCAATCTTGGATAAGAATGCCGCGATTGCCGCGGGCATCTCCCAGGCCGCAGCTTGCGACGTTTGGGCGTCGCGAGGCGACTTCGCGGTCGATCACCACACGTTTCTCGAACAGCTCCTCCAGCGGATCCAACTCGTCCGTTCTGTGTTCCACTACGGGCGTTGGGAAATGATTGTCCTCATCCAGGAGGGCAAGGCCGACGAGGCCGTGCGGCGCGGAACGGAGCTCCTCAAACTCGCGCGGCTGTTCGAGGCCGAACCCGCGCTCGTGAGCTACCTGTGCGCCATCGCGTGCCGCGGCGCGGCATTGGATCAGCTGCCCGCGGCGGTCACCGCGGGGCGGATAGCGCCTGAAACCCGTGAAGCACTCGATGAAGAGCTTGCCCGCACGGACGATCCCAACTCGTTCTTAAAAGCGCTGCGTTTGGAACGGGCCGTCGCGATGGATGCCTTCCCCACGGTGATTCAAGGCTATTCGCCCGCCTATGTACGGCTGGTGGGCTGGCCTATGCAGCGGCACTTCCTTCCCGCGTACGATATGATGACGCGCATCATTGAAGCGGCCGAGAAGCCATGGCGAGACTTTCGTCATGAGGTTAAGCACACGATGTTGGGTCAGCCGCCGGGTTACCCTCTGGCCGATCTTTTGTTGCCGGCGATCGTCGCCTCGGTGAGCGCGCGCGATCGCGACTTGACGCTTGTACGATCGATCCGCGTGCTTAACTCGCTGGAACTCTACGTCGAACAGAATGGCCGCCAAGCAACCGGCCTGACGGACCTCAAGATGCCCGCTGAGGCCACGATCGATCCTTACTCGGGAGATCCGCTGCTGCTCAATCACAATGATGGCGGCTGGACGGTGTACGGCGTCGGCGAAAACGGCAAAGATGATGGCGGAACGCTCGACGAAAAGCGCACCGACGTCGGCGTTAGAACGCCAAGGAAAGTGGCGGCCGAGGCTGCCGAAGAGAAGTCGTCAAAATGACCTGGACCGACCGGCTACTCACAGTCGGAGTCTTCTTCACCGTCTTCGGCGGGTACCTCTTCATGCAGGGACCGGCGGCGGATGACCGGCAGCTTGCGTTTCGTATCGGCATCGTCGTGCTAGGGCTGGTGCTGAGCGGGGCCGCGGCGATGCTGACGTTGTCGCGTGGTCGGTGAGAGTAGGGGCACGAGCGGCTGCTAGCGGGCGCCACTCAACGCCGTTAATCTTTCGAGCTACCTATTTCACCGCGGATTACGCGGATTTCACGGATGCAAGGCGGGGATTTTGAGGAGTGGCTCGACGTCGGCGTGGGGGCGGCTCGGGAGACGGCGGGGGAGTAGCAACCACGAAAATCACGAAAGACACGAAAAAGGGAAGGCGGTTGAACGCGACATGAGCGGCGAAACTTACAACGCAGTAATGATGGGGTTTTTGAGCGCGGTGCTGTTCGCAATGGCGATCGCGCTCTTCTCGCTGGTATTCATGATCCTTCGTTGGCGAACGCCGCAACGAAAGAAGTATACTTCTCGGTTGCTCCTCTCCCTCGTTGCAATTCCAATCCTCATTGGCATCTCGCAGGCAATCTTGTGGTTCGTTTTTCTACCGGCGCTTGGCCGCGAACAGATGGCCCGAGTGAATGCCCATCGCGCCAAACAGCTCGCGGACACTTCGTTTGTCGGCGTTGGCGATCGAGCGCCCAATTTCGATGTCACCGACGTGGATGGAGCGACGTTCTCGCTGGCCAATGTGAAGGGCAAGGTCGTCGTGCTCAACTTCTTCGCAACATGGTGCGGCGCCTGCGTGATGGAGCTTCCTCATATCGAGACGATTTGGACCGACTATCGCGACCAGGACAAGTTCGCGCTGCTGGTCATCGGTCGCGAGGAGACGATGGATGCGGTGCGAGACTTTCGCTCCAAGAGCGGTTTTTCGCTTCCGATCGCTCCTGATCCGGAGCGAGATGTGTACTCCATGTTCGCCAAGGAGCTGATTCCGCGGACGGTAGTGATATCGCCGGACGGCGTCGTGGTTTATTCTCAGGTCGGCTTTGAAGAAGGGGACCTGGACGAGCTCAGGGCCGTGCTCACGGAACAGTTGGCTGGCTTCGAGTGATCCGCGCGTTGGAGGTTGCCATGAGTTGGACGGATCGGCTGCTGACGGTCGGGGCCTTCTTCAGCGTGTTTGGCGGGTACCTCTTCATGAAGGGCCCGGCGGCGAACAGCCAACAGCTTGCGTTCCGCATCGGCGTTGTCGTGCTGGGACTCGTGCTAGTTTTGGCGGCCGCCATCCTGAAGACGCGCGGGGGCAATCGGGGCAGCTAAGCGGACCCGTGCGGTAGCACCTCAATGTGAGCCACCGGCTCTGCCGGTGGACTCCGTTGCGGCGGCTAAGAGTCCACCGGCAGAGCCGGTGGCTTTAATTGCTAGCAGTGCAGGCAGGCCGCTGGCGAGCTGCGGTTAGTGCAAGGGTGAAAGTCTGACCCCGCGGGCGGTCGATGCAAGACTCGGGCGTTGTGCCCCACGTGCGACCCGAAATCCCGCGAGCGCCGACGATGTATTTGGATCACTGGGGACTGGAGCGGTCGCCCTTCGCGCTCTCGGCCACGCCGCCGTTGTATTACGAAGGTGAGAGCCAAGCCGAAGCGGCGGCGCGCCTGCGGTTTGTCGTGCGGCAGGGGCGGCGGCTCGCGCTGCTCGCCGGCGTGCGCGGCGCCGGGAAGTCGCTGACTCTACGGCGCCATGCCGAGCAGGTGCGACGCGAAGGCCGCGCGGCGGCGCTGGTGAACCTCATCGGGCTCACTTCACGTGAGTTGTTGTGGCAAATCGCCGCGCAGTGGGCCGTCTCGCCGCAGCCGACAGATGATGCGGCCGCGTTGTTTCGCCGGCTCGCAGCATTTGCCGATGCGCTCGCATGGAACGGCGGCGGCGCGACGATCTTTCTCGACGACGCCGACCAGTCTGGCCCCGACGCGCGGTCGCAAGTCGTGCGGCTGCTCAACGTCGGCGGCGGCCAGCCGCGATTCACGCTCGTGCTGGCGACGGCGCCTGCGGGCCTCGCGCGGCTCGGCGGAGAGCTGCTCGACGCGACCGACCTGCGGATTGACCTGGAGCCGTGGAGCGACGCCGAAACGATCGGCTACGTGCAACACGCACTGATCGAAGCGGGCTGCGAGCGCCCGGCGTTCGACGACGAAGCGCTGTCGGTGCTTGCCGTGCTGAGCGGCGGCGTGCCGCGACAGGTGAACCGACTGGCCGACCACGCGCTGCTGGCGGCCGCGGCCGAGGGGCTCGAGTCGGTGACGGCGGGCACGGTGGAAGCGGCGCACGATGCGCTGAGCTGGCTTGCCACGGCGTAGTCGAAATCCCCCTCCCTCGAAGGGAGGGGCTAGGGGAGGGATTCCCGACCGTGGCCATCAAGTGCGCGCTCGAACACGCGAGAGAGAAGCGCATCCAACACTAATTCTCTGCCCTCGCCAGCGTCGAGTGACGCTTCTCCTGCGCGAGCCATCTCACGCAATCGCGCGAGTTGGGCGAGGTACCTCGGGTCGGTGCGATCTTGCTCCGGGCGGATCATTCTGTATCGCTCGCTCCTTCGTTTTCGCCTAGTGCTTGCTTTACGCCGTTCATCGCTTCGCGCAGGACGACCAGTTGCTCGTCGATTGACTTTCGATCGATGCGTACGCGCTCAAGAATCTTTTCGCTGGAACTCTTGATCGTTTCCGCCGATTTCCGCACATCTTCGAGGTTCTGCGCGCGCTTCTCGATGACAAGAATAGCATTGTCGATCGGCACAAAGTCGATTTTGAGTCGATTGGCGTTCGCCTGCGCGCGAACGCACAAGGCGCGACTTATTTCCAGGGCTGCATATAAGTATGCGTCCGTCGTCGGATCTTCCGCGTCCCAAACAACGAATACATCGGCGCCGTGCCGACAAATCGTTTCCATCGCAGGCGCGATTCGCTTCGAAAACACGAAAATACCGTGCTGCGCGCCGCGGTTTTTGCGGGCCTGTTCGATCTCCTCCTGCGCCCTTTTGAGCGAGTAACCGCCGTCTTCCTTCGCTTCGACGACAATCTTAGCGCCGGCGGCAACGCTTTCGCATCCCAAATGAATGACCGCATCGCCAAACTTGCAGTATTTAATCAAGCCCGGCGTGTTACTTTTGTCTTC
>JANOIK010000530.1:0-1718 GCA_031407585.1 Planctomycetota bacterium
TCCTCTGTGCCCTCTGTGGTGAATCCGTCGCACCACGCCCCGCTCCCCGCCAGCGCAAGCAACTGCGGCACAATCGCCCGCATCGCCCGCCCGCGATGGCTGAGCGCCGCCTTCACACTCGGCCCCAGCTCGCCGAACGTGCGGTGCAGCTCGCGGATCTCGAAGAGCGGATCATACCCAAATCCGTTCGCTCCCGCCGGCGCGGTGCGAATCCGCCCGCCGCACACGTCGAAGCTCTCGGCGCGAATTTCGCCGCGCGGATCGGCCACCGCCACGTGGCAGCAGTAGCGAGCTCCACGCTTCTCCGCCGGCAAGTCGCCCAGCTCCGCGAGCAGCTTCGCGTTGTTCGTCGCGTCGTCCGCCGCCTCGCCCGCATACCGAGCCGAGTACACGCCGGGTCGGCCGCCGAGCGCTGCGACCTCCAGCCCGCTGTCGTCGGTCAGCACCCACGCCCCCAGCAGCCGCGCGTACTCGCTGGCCTTCTTCCGGGCGTTGGCGGCGAACGTGTCGCCGTCCTCCACCACCTCGGGCAGCGGCGCAAAGTCCTTGAGCGTCCGCACCGTGAACCCGTGCGGAGCGAGCAGCTCGGCCAACTCGCGTCCCTTGCCGACGTTGGTCGTGCCGATGACGAGCGTGTAAGAATCGGCCATGTGAAGCGGAGCCAAGCGTGCCATGCCCACGGCCCGGCGTGGGCATGTGAGTCGACGGGCATGGCCACTCAGAGCAGTGGCCATGGCACACGTCGCATGATACGCGACCCGCTCGCGGCAAGCACGCCCTACCGTCGCGCGTACGCCGAGCCGATCGACACCTTCGGCGCCACAATCGGCTCCGGCTGAATGTCGAACGGAATGCCCACGAACTGCTTCGGATGGAAGCCGTTCTTCACGCCGCCCATCCAACTGTCGTACTGCGCCTCGATCAGGGCCTCGTCGTGCTCGACCTTCGCGACGTCCTGTGCGTCCATGCCGAGCTCGTTGTACGCCGGTCGCTCGAAGCCCACGTTGGGCGTGGCGCCGCCGAACGTGTTGACGATGATCGTCGCCTCGCGCGTCGCGGGCGCCAGGCGGCCGTCGGCCGTTTGCTGCATCTCGTCGAACGAGCCGACCGCCACGTAGCTTTCGTGCCGGTCGTGGTATTCATAAGCCTCCCACCCGCGGCTCCGCAGCGCGACGGTCAGCTCGTGAGCGTTCTTCCCCGCGAGCACCAGCGGATCGTCGGCCTTGGCCCAGCGAGCGCGGGGCGATTCCTCGACCTCATCAGTGTTCTTCTGCAGCGTGCTCCGCCCGCGGAACGTCGCCACCTTGATCGTGTATTTCCTGGGGCAGTTCAGCAGCGAGTGCTCGAGCCCCTCATTCCACTTCACGACATCGGGGTCCAACCCCGGCGTGAAGTATTCCTTCGGCAAGAGCGGATTGCGTGAGATGAACGCATGGCTCATCGGCCCCGCGGGAACCGCCTGGTTCATTTGCCGCTTCACGTTCTTGTAGAACTCGCGCGCAGCCGCCAGGCTTTGCGAGGTGCCTTCGCCCCGTTCGCCTTTCAGCGCATTGGGGTCGATCGTCTTGATTCGCTCGAGCAGATTCTGCGCCTCGGGGTCGTCGATCGTCGGAAACTCGCCGACGAGCACCGCGTGCTCCGACACCTCGCTGCCGCGATTGTAGCGCCGCCGAATCTTCGACCCGTACTCGTCGATGCCGCGACCGACGCGCTCGTCA
>JANOIK010000601.1:0-2177 GCA_031407585.1 Planctomycetota bacterium
TGCCCGGCTTAATGAGCACGCTCTTCAGCGTCACGCCCTTGGCGTTGCGAATCTCCAGCCCCGCACGCTCCGACGTAATCGTGACGTTCTCCAGCAGCACGTTCTCGATCGGGCTCTCCGGCAGGCCGATGATGACGCCCGCGTCCTCGGTGCTCGTCGCGGTGAGGTTCCGGATGGTGATGTTCCGGTAATGCGGCGTCGTCTCCGTCACCTCCTGCGCCTCGTCGGTCGCGGGAATCTTCGGGTAGTACATCGTGATCGTGAGGGCGCCCACGACGTTCGTCATCGTGATGTTCTCGCACAGCAGATTCTCGACCGTGCCGCCCTTCTTGCGATCGGTCTTGATGCGGATGCCGTTTTCCGTGCCATCGAACGTGCAGTTGCGCACCGTCACGTCCTTCACGCCGCCGACCACCTCGCTGCCGATCGACATGCCGTGGCCGTGCTTGAACGTGCAGTTCTCCACGAGCAGCCCCAGCGCCGCGAACTCCCGGCCGTCCGCCCGCTTGCCGCTCTTCACCGCGATGTTGTCATCGCCCACGTCAATCACGCAGTTTCGCACGGTCACATTCGTGCACATGCTGGGGTCGATCGCGTCGGTGTTCGGCGCCCGTTCCGGCGCCAGGAACGTCGCATTCTCCACCAGCACGCCGTCGCACTCCGTGGGTACAAAGTGGAACTTCGGCGCGTTCTGAATCGTGACGCCCCGCACGGTGAGGTTCTTCACGCGGGTGAGGATGATGAGATTCGGCCGCGGCAGCGTGTAGCCCGATTGCTTCTGGCGGGCCGCTTCCGCCGCCTCCCACCAGGACTGCCCGGCCCCGTCGATCACGCCTTCGCCCTCGATCGTGACGTCCTCCAGATCCTTGCCGCCCAAAAACGGATGGAACGCATGCGGCTTATCCGTGCGGACGAACGGCTCGTGCTCGCTGGTGGCCAGCAGCGTGGCGCCCTTCTCCAGCCGCAGCGTCGTGCGCGTGCGAATCGTGAGGGGCTCGCTGAGATACGTGCCCGCGGGCAGCAGCACAACGCCGCCGCCGGCCTGGCCGCAGTCGTCGAGCGACTTCTGCAGAGCCGCGGTGTCGAGCGCCTTGCCATCGCCGACGGCGCCGGCGTCGCGAACGTTGAATGTCTGCTGCGCCGCACTCGGCGTGGCCGCGAGCAAGCAGGAACCAAGGACCAAAAGGGCAAGCACGGAGGATTTCTTCATCATGCACCAAGAAGCAACTGGAGGGGAAAAGGCCACGACGGGCCTTCCAGCAGAATAGCCGGAGCGAAACGCGAACGCCACGCCCGCGGCGGCCCGCACGGAAGCATCAAATTGTAGCCATCTCGCTCCGCGAGATGAATTCTCGGCCCGTTCCATCTCGCGGAGCGAGATGGCTACACTTAACCGTGTCACTACGCCGGATTCGCAAGCGTTTCCCACGCCCCCGGCCCTCGCTAGAATGAGGGATTGCCGCGTTCCGATCCTCGCCAATCCGGGGCCCTGAACCCGCGAGCCGCGACGCAGCTCTGACTCCTGACTCCTGACCACTGACTCCTTCCCCTCGCAGCCTTATGTCCGCCGCAGCCGCACCGCGAACGCTCTTTCAGAAAATCTGGGACAACCACGTCGTGTACGCCGAGGAGGGTCGGCAGTCGATTCTGTACGTCGACCTGCAGCTCGTTCACGAGGTGACCAGCGCTCAGGCGTTCGAGGGCCTCCGACTCGCCGGCCGCAAGGTGCGCCGCCCGGAGCGCACCGTCGCGACGGCCGACCACAACGTGCCCACCAGCGACCGCAGCCTGCCGATCGCCGACCCCATCTCCAAGCAGCAGATCGACACGCTCCGCAACAACTGCAAGGAGTTTGGCATCACGCACTACGACATGGGCGACCCGCGCCAGGGCATCGTCCACGTCATCGGCCCGGAGCTCGGCTACACGCAACCCGGCATGATCATCGTCTGCGGGGACAGTCACACATCGACGCACGGCGCGTTCGGCGCGCTGGCCTTCGGCATCGGCACCAGCGAGGTCGAGCACGTGCTCGCCACGCAGACGCTGCTGCAGTACAAGCCGAAGACGCTCGAGCTGCGCGTCGACGGCAAGCTCGGCCCCGGCGTCACGGCGAAGGACCTCGTGCTGTATCTCATCGGGCAGATCACCACCGACGGCGGCACCGGGTACTGCAT
>JANOIK010000249.1:0-8415 GCA_031407585.1 Planctomycetota bacterium
CCTCGCTCTCGAACACCAGGACGAGCGCCACGTCGAAGTCTTGGTCGTTCACGGGGCGCGTGTAGGACTCGCCGCGAGGGCCGGCGCTGAAGTGCACCACGCCGGCGTGATCGGACAGGTGCTCCTGGCACAGGGCCACGAACGCGTCGCGCGACGCGCCGCTGCGGTCGGTCAGCGTGAAGAACACCAAATGGGCGAGTCGTGGCGGAGCGGCGGTCGACATGGATCAGCCGGCCCCTTCGTTCACGAGCCGGCCCTCATCGTACATCTTCTCGATCGTCTTGCCGTCGGGCCGGTACTGGATCAGGGCGCCGTGCTTTTTGCCGAGTTTGAAATTGATCTCGCCCACCTTGCGGCCGCTTTCGTCCCACTCGACGAACTGTCCGTCGAGCTCATCGTCCTTGTAATTGATTTCTCGCTGCGGCTTGCCATTGGAGAAGTACAATCGGCTCAAGCCGTTGCGTTTGCCGTTCGCGTAATTCTCCTCGGTCAGCAGCGTTTTCCCGTCCTCGTGATACGTCACCCACAGGCCTTCGCGTTTGGCGTCCTTGTAAGACTTCTTTGCCTGGAGCGTGCCATCGGCGCGGAACACTTCCCACGTGCCGTCCGCGCGGCCCTTCTTGAACGTCACCGTTTTGCAGATCTGGCCGTTTTCGTGCCAGAAGGTCCACGTGCCGTCGTGGACGCCATCGTTGTAGGCGCCTTCGGCAAACTTCTGGCCGTTCGGGTAGTACTCGGTGTACGCGCCGTGGTTGACCAGGCTGTCGTCCGACATCTTGCGCACTTCGCGCTCGAGCCGAACCGTGCCGTCCTCGTACTTGTCCTCCAGCTTGCCGGCGGTGACGAAGACTGGGGGCGGAATGATCGTGGGCTCATCGAGATAGACGGCGTCGTCAGTCGCCGCAGCCGCGGGGGCCGGGGCGGCCATGGCGCTGCCGGCGTGTTGGGCTAGCAGCGTCGCCAGCACGATGTACTGTGCCCAACGTCTTGCGCGAAAACAACTCATGGTCGTGATCATCTCCGAAAAATCTGTCGCCCGATTGAAGCACCGAACTTTTAGTATGGCAGGAACGCGCGCCGCGGCCAATTGGCGGAACCGCTCGGGCGCCCCGATGCAACGACTGCGAGCCGCCGACGGGGCCGGTTGTTCGGATTATTCCGCCGGCCCCGAGTCCCCGGCAATCGGCTCCAATTATACGCGCCAGTTGCCGGGCAGGATCGCATCCTTCGCCACCACGAGAATTCCGTCGCGGATTTCGCAGTGCTCGCCGGCTTGCGCGTCCTCGACCTGCGCGTGGTTGATGATCTGGACGCCGGGACCGATGCGACAGTTCTTGTCGACGATCGCCCCTTCGACCACGCTGCCGTCGCCGATGCCGATCGGCGGCACGTCGGCGAACGTGCCCGCGGCCAGACCCTCGGGCGTTTCGTAATAGTCGTTTCCCATAATCACGGAGTTGCGAATCGCCACGTCGCGGCCGATGCGGCAGCGCAGGCCGATGACGCTGTTCTCGATAATTGCGCCCGGCTCGATGATGCAGCCGTCGGCGATGAGGCTGCCCGAGATCGTCGCCCCGTCGATGCGCGACGGCGGCAGAAACCGGGGCCGCGTGTAGATGGGGGCATTGGCGTCGTTGAGGTTGAACGGGGGATTCGGCCGGGCGAGCTGCAGGTTCGCTTCGTAGAACGAACCGATCGTGCCGATGTCCTCCCAGTAGTCGTCGAACAGGTGGACCTGCACCTTGCGGCTGTTGATCGCGTGGGGGAACACCTCGCGGCCGAAGTCCTGGTGGGCGTCGCTGGCGAGCAGCTCGCCGAGCACCTTCGCACTGAAGATGTAAATGCCCATGCTCGCCAGGCAGTCCCGGCCCCCGCTCGAGACGCCGTGGGCGTCGATCCAACTGGAATCCATGCGCACGGGGGCGAGCTGCTCTTCGGTCTTCGGCTTCTCGACGAAGTTATCGACCTGCCCCGTGGCGTCGACGTGCATGATGCCCAGGGCCGACGTCTCGCGACTGTGCACGGGCTTGGCGGCGATGGTGACGTCGGCTTTCGATCGCTTATGCGTGTCGAGCATCGCCGCGAAGTCCATGCGGTAAAGCTGATCGCCCGAGAGGATGATTACATTCTCGATGCCCGGCTGCGTGAAGTACCGCAGATGCTTGCGCACCGCGTCGGCCGTGCCTTGGTACCAGTAGGCGCCTTCGGCGTAGGTCTGCTGGGCAGCGAGAATCTCGACGAATCCGCCGCTGAAGTTGTCGAACCGGTACGTGCCGCGGATGTGGCGGTGCAGGCTCACCGACAAGAACTGGGTGAGCACGTAGATGCGGTTGAGCCCGCTGTTGAGGCAGTTCGAGATCGGAATGTCGATCAGCCGGTACTTGGCCGCCAGCGGCACGGCGGGCTTGGATCGCATGTTGGTGAGCGGCCGCAGGCGCGTGCCCTGCCCTCCGCCAAGAACGACGGCGACGGAGTGTTTCATCGAGGCTGTCCCTTAAATGAGAAGAGTGGAACCGCCAAGGACGACATGGACGCCAAGGGGGAAAGCAGTTTTACCACGACGACACGAAGATACGACGTAAGAAGGGAACAAGAAAATAAAAAGGAATGTTTGAAACGGTCAGTCCTTTTCTTCTTCTGATCTTTTCGTCGTGTCGTCGTGTCGTCGTGGTAAATATCTCCTTCTCTTCCTTGGCGTACTTGGCGTCCTTGGCGGTTAGATCCTAACCGCCCGCCTACGCCTTCACCACAAAACTAACCAGCCGCCCTGACACATATTTCTCCATGGAAATCGCCTTGCCCGCAAGCTGTTCGGCGATTTTTGAGTCGGCTTTCGCCGCTGCGAGGACCGCCGCCTGGGTCGCGTCGGCGGGAACCGTGATCTTGCTGCGCACCTTGCCGTTGATCTGCACCGGCAACTCGATCGTCGATTCCACGAGCAATGACTCGTCGAACTGCGGCCAGGGCGCGTACGCCAGCGTTTCCGCGTGACCCAGGGCTAACCACAGCTCCTCGGCGATGTGCGGGGCGAACGGCGCGAGCAGCAGGACGAACGGCTCCATGCACGCGCGCGGCCGGCGGTCCTGCTTGGTGAAATAGTTGACGAACTCCATCATCCGGGAGATCGCCGTGTTGAACGACAGCGAGGCGACGTCCGCCGTCACGGCTTTTACTGTTTTGTGGAGGACTCGCAGCGATTCCTCGCTTGGGGCGTCGTCGCAAACGGCGGCATTGAGCGTCATCGCCTCGGCGTGGTCGTCGATGATCATGCGCCACGCGCGGCCGAGGAAGTTGTGGACGCCGTTGACGCCTTCCATGTTCCACGGCTTCGTCGCTTCGAGCGGGCCCATGAACATCTCGTAGAGCCGCAGGGCGTCGGCGCCGTACTCCTTCACCACCTCGTCGGGGTTGATGACGTTGCCGCGGCTCTTGGACATCTTCTCGTTGTTCTCGCCGAGAATCATGCCCTGGTTCACGAGCTTCTGAAACGGCTCGGGCGTGCTCACCACGCCGCGGTCGTACAGCACCTTGTGCCAGAACCGCGAGTAGAGCAGGTGCAGCACCGCGTGCTCGGCGCCGCCAACGTAGAGGTCGATCGGCATCCATGCTTTTTCAATCGCCGGGTCGATCGGCGCCGCGGCGTTCGTGGGGTCGAGAAACCGCAAGTAGTACCAGCAGCTTCCGGCCCACTGCGGCATCGTGTTCGTCTCGCGCTTGTAGCGCACGCCGTCGATCACCGGGTAGATCCACTCCTCGGGCGCCTTATCCAGCGGCGGCTCGGGCCGGCCGTGCGGTTTGAAGTCGTCGAGGTGCGGCAGGTCGACCGGGAGTTGATCTTCGGGCACGGCGCGAACGCGGCCCGTTGGCGTGCCGTCCTTGTCGAGCTCGTGCAGGATCGGAAACGGCTCGCCCCAGAAGCGCTGCCGGCTGAAGAGCCAGTCGCGGAGCTTGTAGTTCACCGCTTCGCGTCCGTAACCGTTGAGGGCGAGCCAGGCGGTGATGCGTTGCTTGAACTCGGCAGTGGTGAGACCGTCGAACTCGCCTGAGTTGATCGCTGTGCCATCTTCGGCGGAAAGGGCCTCGCCGGCGAGGATTTTTTCGCGCTGCTCCCGGGGGACGTGGCCCCCCGGCTGGACGACGGCGACTATGGGGAGGTTGAACTTTCGTGCAAACTCGAAGTCGCGCTCGTCGTGCGCGGGCACTGCCATAATCGCGCCGGTGCCGTAGCTCGCGAGCACGTAGTCGGCGATCCAGATGGGGATCGGCTCCTCGTTCACCGGGTTGATGGCGTAGGCCCCGGTGAACACGCCGGTCTTTTCCTTCGCCAGCTCGGTGCGATCGAGGTCGCTCTTCGCCGCCGCCTGGTCGCAGTACGCCTTCACCGCCGCAGCCTGCTCCGGCGTCGTGAGCCGGGCGACGAACGGATGCTCGGGCGAGATCACCATGTACGTGGCGCCGAACAGCGTGTCGGGCCGCGTCGTGTAGATGCGCATCGCCTCGGGCCCCGGCGTGCGCGGCCAGTGCAGCTCCTCGCGCGTGTACTCCCAGGCGTCGAAAAGCTCGGCGACTTTGCCGCTGGCCTTCGTCGCTTCGGTGATCGGCGCCTCCGGCGGGCCGGTGAAGAAATCGACCTCCGCGCCCGTGCTGCGGCCGATCCAGTTGCGCTGCAGCGATTTGATCCCCTCATGCCAGTCGAGCCCGTCGAGGTCCTTTTCCAGGCGATCTGCATAGGCCGTGATGCGCAGCTTCCACTGCCGCAACGGCATCCGCACCACGGGGTGCCCGCCCACCTCGCTCTTGCCGTCGATCACTTCCTCGTTGGCGAGCACCGTGCCGAGCGCCGGGCACCAGTTCACTGGCGCGTGGCTCTGAAACGCCAACCGATGGTCGTCCTGGTACTCCTGCACCGCGCCCACGCCCGCCGCCTTCACCTCATCCGGAATCGGCAGCTCCGCGATGGGCCGGCCCTTCTGCTGCTCGCCGTCGAACCATGTGTCGTAAATCTGCAGGAAGATCCACTGAGTCCAGCGGAAGTACGCCACGTCGGTCGTCGCGACCTCGCGGCCCCAGTCGTAGCTGAAGCCCAGCGACTTGAGCTGCCGCCGGAACGTGGCGATGTTCTTCTCGGTTTGCACGCGCGGGTGGACGCCGGTCTTGATCGCGTGTTCCTCGGCCGGCAGCCCGAAGCTGTCGAACCCCATCGGGTGCACGACGCTCTTCCCCTGCATGCGGGCCGCGCGGCACACGATGTCCGTCGCCGTGTATCCCTCGGGGTGCCCCACGTGCAGCCCGTCCCCGCTGGGATAGGGGAACATGTCGAGCACGTACATCTTCGCCCCCGTGGGCAGCTGCGGGGCCGCGAACGTGGCGTGCTGCTCCCAGTAGGCCTGCCACTTGGGCTCGATCGAAGCGGGGTTGTATCGGGGCATGCGGTAGGGGGAAGGAGACAGGGGTCAGGAGACAGGAGACGGGAGACGGGGTTCGTGTTAGCCGCGACGCGGATGGAGCAACCGAGCACGGTCGCCAGTGGCGACCGAGCGCAGGGCGGTAGTCCCCGCCGTAGGCGCCGCAGCGGAGCGCTTCCGGCGGCCACTCAAGACCTCGCGAACCACCGATTCTACTGCCGTCGCGACGCGACGCAAACCGTGTCGGCCGTTGACGTTTTGGCCACCGCAGCCGAAGATGGCAGGTTGCTCAATTTAAGAAAAGATTCACCACGGAGGCACGGAGTTCACGGAGTAAAAGTCGGATTTGGCTTACGGACTCATGGCGAGATAGCCTCATCGTTCCCTGCCTTGTTTTTTCCCGTTTCTCCGTACCCTCCGTGCCTCCGTGGTCATCCCCTTCGCTCCCCGAACCCAACCGCCCATGGAAACCACCAAAGTCGCCATCATTGGCCTGGGCACCGTCGGCAGCGGCGTCGCCCGCCTGCTGCTCGATCACGGCGACCGCACCGCCCGCCACGCCGGCCGTATTCTTTGGCTGGAGAAGGCCGTCGTTCGCGACCTGAAGAAGCCGCGTTACTGCGAGCTGCCCGCGGGCGTGCTCACCGACAACGTCGACGAGGTGATTAAGAACCCCGAGATCAAGGTGGTCGCCCACCTGGTTGGCGGGCTGGAGCCGGCGCGCACGATCATGCTTCGGCTGCTCGAAAACGGCAAAGACGTGGTCACCGCGAACAAGGCGCTGTTGGCCGAGCATGGGCCCGAGCTGTTCGACCGCGCCCGCGAGTTG
This sequence comes from Planctomycetota bacterium, assembly GCA_031407585.1. GTDB lineage: Bacteria > Planctomycetota > Planctomycetia > Pirellulales > Lacipirellulaceae > Lacipirellula. The sequence continues at coordinate 6,235 of JANOIK010000249.1, forward strand.
GGTCGCACGATCGCGTTCGAAGCGTCGGTCGCCGGCGGCATCCCGATCATCGCGAACATCAGCCAGTGCCTGAGTGCCAACCAGATTCAGTCGCTGCACGGCATTCTCAACGGCACGAGCAACTTCATCCTCACCAAAATGCACGACGAAGGCGCCGGTTATGGCGCCGTGCTGGCGGAGGCCCAGCGGCTTGGCTACGCCGAAGCCAACCCGGCGATGGACGTCGACGGCAGCGACGCGGCTCAGAAGCTCGCCATTCTCGCCCACCTGGCGTTCGGCGCCCGGGCGGACTGGAAGGACAGTCCCCGCAAGGGCATTGATACGCTCGACGTGCTCGACGTGCGCTACGCCAAGGAGATGGGCTACCGGATCAAGCTGCTGGCCGTCGCCGACCTGGAGGGCGACACGCTGGAACTCGACGTATCGCCGTGCCTGGTGCGCGCTCGCAGCCCGCTCGCGGAGGTCAACGGCCCGTTCAACGCCATCCGCGTCGAGGGCGACGCGGTGGGGCCGCTGTTTTTCCACGGCCAGGGCGCGGGGCAGATGCCAACCGCGTCGGCCGTCGTCGCCGATATGATCGACGTCGCCGTCGGTCGCGCTGCCCTAACATTCCGTACGTTGGAGCTGTGGTCCAACCGCAAGGCCCGCGTGACGACGCTGCCGGACGACGATGCCCGCGCGAAGTTTTACCTTCGCTGCATGGTGGAGGATCACCCCGGCGTGCTGGCCCAGGTGACCGCGGTGCTCGGCGCCGGCAACATCTCGATCGCGTCGGTACTGCAACACGAACCGCTGGACGGCTCGGGCATTGTGCCGTTGGTGATTATGACGCATGAAACCACCGAAGGCGCGATCGCCCGGGCTTGTGCGGCGATCGATAAGCTTCCGGCGCTGCGGAGCAAGACGGTGCATATGTGGGTGCGCGATTAAGATTCAGCGGCCGCAACCATGTCTACCCACAACCTTAACCTGAGGAATACCCAGCAAGTCCCGCTGCGAGTTTGGTTTGAGCCCTGGTGTGAAGAGATTTGGATAGAGCCTAATTGTGCAGTCGAGCTTAATGCCACTGGCGAAGATGAAGGACAGCTTGAAGTGGAATATGACGGAGGCGTAGCTGTGGTATTCGGGTGGCCCAGCTCGTCCCTTCAAGCGGTCCAAGATGGACAAACGATTTGGGAAAGCTATTTTCCGCATCCTCCAATTCCAAAGGAGGCAACATCAAAATCGTTCATCAAGGGTTTGTTTTGGGCTCCCCCGGAACAGGAGAAGAAATCGCAGACCGACGAAAGCTGAGTCTGCAATTGTTCAATGAAGTACGCCATCATCATCCCTGACGGGGCGGCCGACGAACCGCAAGAGTCCCTTGGCGGGCTCACTCCGCTCGAAGCTGCGCGCACGCCGGCGATGGATGCGCTCGCCGCCGCCGGCGTGGTTGCTCGCGCTTGCCACACGCCGCCGACGCTGCCCGCCGGGTCCGAAGTCGGCAACCTGAGCCTGCTCGGCTACGACCCCATCGTGAACTTTACCGGCCGGGCGCCGATCGAGGCCGCGGCGCAGGGCATCGAGCTCGGCGTCGAGGATTGGGCCGTGCGGTGCAACCTTGTCACCGTCGTCGACCAGGTGATGCGCGACTTCACCGCCGACCACATCAGCACCGACGAGGCCGCGAAGTTGCTCGCCACGATGCAGGACTATCTGACCGAGCACTCGGTCCACGGCCCTGCCCTGCACTTCGTGCCGGGCGTGAGCTATCGCAACCTGCTCATCTGGCGCGGCGTGAGTGTGGCGGCGCCCTTCAGCATGGAGACGCGCACCACGCCGCCGCACGACCTCACCGACAAGACCATCGTCGAGAACTTTCCCCGCGGCCCGGGGAGCGATGTGCTGACGGCCCTCATGGAGAAGTCGGTCGACCTGTTTCGCGACCACCCGGTGAACGTCATTCGTCAGGGCTACGATAAGCTGCCGGCCACGAACGTGTGGCTGTGGGGTCTGGGCCGGGCGCCGCACATTCGGCCGTTCGAGCTGGAGTACGGCGTCCGCGGCGCCATGATCACGGCGGTCGACCTGCTGCGCGGGCTCGCCACGCTGGTCGAGTGGAAGCGGATCGAAGTCGCCGGCGCTACGGGCTACACCGACACCGACTACGCCGCGAAGGGGCGGGCCGCGATCGAGGCTCTG
>JANOIK010000655.1:0-2871 GCA_031407585.1 Planctomycetota bacterium
AGCGTCGCGCTGCGCTACCGCTTGCCCCAGCCTTTCACCTTCAGTCCCCAGATGGGACCGGGTGTCTGATTGTGGTACGGCCGCGGGTTGGTGAGGGCGAGCTCGCGCATCTCCTCGGGCACTTCGGCTTCGCGGAAGTCGCCGCCGTTGGCTTCGGCAATCATCTGCAAGTTGCGTCGCGAGGCGACGGCGTTTTTTCCGAGGCCGACGCCGACGGTGTGGATGACGAAGTCGCCGGCGCTGGCTTCGAGCAGGGCTCGCATCTTCTTTTCGCCCTGGATGCGTCCGTCTCCGAGCAAAAAGACCGTGTCGGGCTGGATTGCGATAACGCCCGCCATGGCGTCGAGCACCGCGTCGCCGAGGCAGAGTTCCACCGTGTCGAGCCAGCGGGCGAGTTCCGCCTTGTTGCGATCCGTGGGCGCGACGAAGTCTTGCGCGGGGTCGGGATAAAACAGCGGGTACGCCAAATCGCTGTAGAACACCACGTAGAAGCGTTGTTTTGGCGTCAGGGCGTCGACGCTCTTGAGTAATTCGGCGATGACCGTCTCGAGCCTGCCGCCCTGCATGCTGCCGGAGTTGTCGAGGACGAACACGATGCGGTTGCCGTCGATCTTGGCGCCAAAGAAGTCGGCCGTGGGCGAACCGCCGCGGCCCTCGCCGAAACCTGCGGAGCCGCCGGTGCCATTGCCCATGCCACCACCCGATCCGCCGCGCCCGCCGGGCGGGCCGTCATTCGCGCCGCCTCCGCCGGTGACGAGCGCCATGTCGTCGGTGAGGTCGCCGAGCGCGCCGGCTCCTGCTTCCATGCCGAGCGTGGGCGTACCGGGATCGATAAGGGTCTCGGACTCTTCGCCGGTGAATTGTTCGAGCGCGCTCTCAGCGTCGGCGTCAACAACGTCAGTCGGCTGCGCATCGGGATCGACGATCTCGGTCGCGTCGAGCTCTTCGCTCATCGGCGGCCCCATCACGAGATCCATGACCTCGTGACGTACCGCAGGCGTGATGGCGATAAGCGAGACGGCGGACGCCAGCAGGGCGTGAACGACGACGCTTACCGACCACGACGACAGGCGTCGCGGTTGCGTGGCGCTCGCCGCTTCCGCGGGCTTTGTGGTTCGCGTCGGCGGAGATGTTGGGCGGACACGCTTTCGCGCGCTTCGTCGAGTTCGTACCGCGGTCGTCGCTCCTTCGGCGATCGACAATGGCTCGTTACCGAAACTGAGTACGCGATCCTCGTCATGCTCCGCGTCTGCGGCGTCCTCCGTCAGCGAGAAGTCAATCGCATCGGACGCGGACGCATCGACGCGCATCGCCCGCCCGGCAGTCGCGTCTCCCACGCCTTTGGAACGCCCGGCCGAGACCTCGAAGACAAATGTCTTCACCGCTTTGGGATGCTCCGCCTCCGCGGCGTCGGTTCGGTCATGGCGCGAGGGGGACGGCATCAGAGAGGAGCTCACGCGGTACAAGAAGCGAGAACGGGCGCCGCGACAGCATTGCCAGCGTCGGTGTCCGATTTCGTTGCGATTGTAACAGCCGTGCTAGCAATTGGAAGCTTTTTTGGGTTTCATTCTTCCGTTCCCCGCCCCTCGAGGGGGAGGGATTAGGGGCGGGGTGACGCAGCGGGTACCCCGATTCCCGAGGCAATCTGAGTACCCGCTTCTTCCCCCCTCCCCAGCCCTCCCCGCCGAGGGGAGGGAGCCGGAAGAAGTTCATGATTGGTGTTTTTGCATTAGGCCTGCTGGCGCCCGCGTTGGCTCAATCGGAAAAGTTTGAACCGCGGTCGAGCCGCGTTCCGATAACAAAGGCAATCACGCCGCACGCTTGCGCCGTCGCGAGAGAACCTCGTCGAAGAAAGTCGAAAAACTCCGTCGCGGTTGCTCGCCTCCCCGGCCAGCCGCCGCTCACTCCTCCTGGGAAGGAATCGAAACACGTCATGAATCTTCATCCCAAAGAACGACCGCTGTGGCAGCGGGCCATCGCGCTGCCGGTGCTCACGATGCTGCTCATCTACAAGGTGCTGCATCTGCCGCGGTTCATCTTGCCGCGCGACCTCAAGTCGATCGTCACTCATTGGGACGTGCGCGTCTTCTGGGTGCTGATCAGCTCGGGCCTCACCCGCGCCTACATCGACCAGCCTTGCGAATTCAAGATGCCCGCCTCGTGCGAGCCCAAGGTCAAGACCGATCCCAAGTGGGCGCTCACCGAGAAGCAGCTTCGTGGCTTCTATGAGGACGGCTTCATCGGCCCGCTGGACGCCTTCTCGCCCGAGGAGATGGCCGACTTCCGCAACGACATGTTGGAAGCCGAGAAGTCGATGAACACGCTCTACAACTTCGTCACGCCGCGCGATCGGCACTTCCAGATGCCGCGGCTGTGGGGCTACATGAAGCACCCCGCGATCGTCGAGCGCGTCGCCCAGATCCTCGGTCCGGACCTCAACGTGTGGCGCACGCAGATGTTCCACAAGCCGCCGAAGGCGCCGGCCATTCAGTTCCATCAGGCCAGCACGTTCATGGTCGAGGACTATCAGACCCCGGCCCTGCACCCGGCCGATCGCGACGGCATCTTCCAGCTCACCGTGTGGGTGGCGGTCGACGAGGCCACCTACGAGAACGGCTGCCTCGACTTCATCCGCGGGGCGCACAGCTCGATGCGCACGATCAAGTTCGGCGGCGAAGAAGGCTTCTACAACGCCGCGTACTCGCTGGAATACGACCGCGAGAAGGCCGAAGTCGTCCGCATCCCGTGCAAGCCGGGGCAGTTCATCATCTTCATGGAGCGTTGCATCCACGGCTCGGCGGCGAACACGACCGACCGTCACCGCCTGGCGTTCAACCTGCGCGTGATTCCGACGAACGTGGCCGTGTACCC
>JANOIK010000659.1:0-1524 GCA_031407585.1 Planctomycetota bacterium
CCGGCCAAGAAAAAGCGCAAGCGGGTCCGTGCGATGCGGGTGGACTCGAGCGTCGAGCGAAACGTCAAGACGCTGCCCGTCCCCGAGGACGAGCGGCGGTGCGCGCTGTGCGGGGAGCTCAAAAAAGTGATGGGGTACGTCGAGCACCAGTGCATCCACTTCGTCCCCGCGAAAATCGTCGTCCATGTCGAGAAGCGCGAGAAGCTCGGGTGCGACCCCTGCCGCAAGGACGTTTCGGTCGCCCCGCGCTCCCAAGTGCCGAGCGTCGTGCGCAAAGTCGATGCCTCGCTCCTCGCCAAGCTGGTGGACGACAAATGCTCCCTGGCCTTGCCCGTCGATCGACAGCGACGGCAACTCCGCCGCCTCGGCCTCGACGTGCCTGACAAGACGCTGCAGTCCTACTGGGCGTACACCGCCGACCTGCTCGAGCCCATCGCCCTGTGCGAGCTGGCGGGGGTGTTCGCATCCCCCATCGTCGGCGCCGACGATTCCGTCCTCAAAACCCTCGACAAGTCCAGTCGCCACGGCCTCTTCCGCGGCCACTTCTGGTGCTTCGTCGGCACCGACGGCAGCGTCGGCGGTCCCGAGACAAGCGCCTACGGCTACACCCCGAGCTGGGACGCGAGCGAAATCACCGAGTGGTTCTCGGCCATCGATGGCTTCATTCAGGTCGATGGCTACGCCGGCTACAGCCGTGAAGTCGAAGACGACGACGGCCAGACCCGAGTGGCCGTGCCCGATGGGCGGCGCCTCGGCTGTGGCATGCACGTCCGGAGCAAGTTCCACCAGGCCCATCTCGCCAAGGACCGCCGAGCCGCTATCCCCCTCAAACACTTCATCGACCTGTACGCCATCGAGGAAGACTGCAAGACGCGCGGGCTCGACGCCGATGCCCGCGGCGACGAGCGCCAGCGCCGCTCGTTGCCCTTGCTCGATGAGCTCGACGACTGGGTCGATACCCTCCACCCCAAGCTCTTGCCCAAGTCGCCCCTGCGCCGAGCCACCACCTACGCCATCAACCAGCGCGAGTTCTTCCGCCGCTGCTTCGAGGACGGCCGCTTCGACATCGACAATGGCCGCGTCGAGCGCCGAATTCGCCTCTACGCCGTGGCGCGCCGTAACTTCCTGTTCACTGGCTCGGTCCGTGGGGGCGAACGGCTCGCCGCCGTCTTCACTCTGGTCGACAACTGCCTCGCGCTCGGTATTCAGCCCTACGCCTACCTCGTCGACGTCATCCGGAAGCTCGAGTCCGGCTGGCCCCTGCGCCGCCTCTCCGAGCTCACCACGCACCGATGGGCGGCCGAGCAGGCCTCCCAGCACCGCGCCCAGTAGGCCGCCGGGCGCGGCCGGAACGGCTGCTGCGGCTTTTGCCTGGCGGGGGCTCGCGGGCTTCGACATCTTCCGCCCAGTCTGCGGTCGCCTCCCGTTTGCGCCATCAGGCACCCCGTAAGGGGCTTACAGCAGAACGACATTGATGCCCCGATAGAGCTCTCCCGTCGAGCGCCGTGGCATGTTCGTAACGAC
>JANOIK010000681.1:0-2103 GCA_031407585.1 Planctomycetota bacterium
GCCGCGTCGCGGGCCGCCACGCGGCGGTCGGCGGGGCGATACGCGGGTCGGCCGGGCGACGAGGAGCCCGGGGTTCCGGCGCCGGCGAGCGTGCCGAATCGCGGCGCGACGGGAACTGAGGCGGGCATAGGGGGAGCGGCGGCGTCAACCTGGAACGATGGGAAGTCGTACTCCGGCTCGTCGGCCGCCACCGAGGCGAACGCGACGGCGGGCTCTTCGCTGCCGCCGCCGGCGGAGGCGGGAATCTCCGCAGCGACCACGGACGTCATGCCGAACTGCGATCGCCAAATGCCGAGATCGAGCGCGTTGACCTTTCCGTCGCCGGTGGCGTCGCCCTGGCTCTTGGTGGCGCCCGCCTGCAGGCCGTTGAAGCGCTGCCAAATGAGGTAGTCGTCGCCATCGACCTGATTGTCGCTGTTGAAGTCCGCGGAGAGTGCGGTGGACGTGGATTCGAAGGCGCCCGCGTCGATACGGCCGCCGAGCACGCGGGCGAAGCCCGTGCCGCGCTGATCGGTGGTGAGCGGGGGCGAGAACGCGTTGGGATTAAACGAGGGCTTGCCGGAATTGATCGCGGGGCTGCCGATGAGCAGGGCATGCGTTTGCGTCAGCCCGCCGTTGAAGGCCAAAGCGCCGAGCTGCGGATTGAGGATGCCGGTCTTATCGCCAGGTTCGATGAATTCGCCGATGGCATTGCCCGTGCCGATGACGTTGTAACCCTGCGAGTTGAAGCTGTTGGCGAAGATGCCCGCGTCGAAGTCGACGTCGCTGCCAGAGCCGGCCACGGAGCCGACGTTTCCGGCGATGATGGACGACTCGACCGTCGTTTGCGTCGCGGCATTTCCGAAGCTGGCGACGCCGTTGCCCGCGTTGAGATACGGAGTCGAGTTGTTGGTGATCGTGCTGTGGCGAATGGCGGTGGCGCCGTCGGCGTTGAAGACGCCGCCGCCGCGCTGGCCGGTCGAGTTTCCGGAGATGGTCGAATTGACAATCGTGGTGGTCTGCGTGCCCGCGAGGTTGGTGTCGCTGTAGACGCCGCCGCCGCGCGACTGGCCGTTGGTGGTCCGGTTCTCGGAGAGCGAGCTATTGCGGATGATGACGTTGCCGCCGAGATTGGCGACGCCGCCGCCGTTGGCGTTGAGGCCGGCGGTGGTGTTGAGCCGAACTTGCGAGCCGGTAATCAAGAGCGTGCCGCCGGCTCCGGCCGCGGCGCCCGCGCCGTGGCCGCCGGCGCCGAAGGTATCGTTCTCGAGCACGATGGAATTGTTGATGGTGAGGACGCCGCCGTTGACGTAGGCGCCGCCGCCCGTCGCGTTCGTGCCTGCGACCGAGTTGAAGGTGACGGTGGTGTTCTTGTCGAGCGTGACCTGGCTCGAGGCGCCGGTGACGTACAGACCGCCGCCGTCGGAGTTCGACCCGGTGGTCGCGTTTCCACCGAATGCGGATTCCTCGAACGCCACGGTGGACGAGTCGAAGAACGCGCCGCCGCCGTCGGAGAGGCCGGCCGCGGTCGTGTTGCCGACGATCGTCATTTCCGATGCGATGAGCGTGGAATTCTTCAGCGCGAGGCCGCCGCCCCGGCTGGAGCCTTGGAGGGTCGAGTTGCCCGAGATGGTGGTGTAGAAGAAGTTGAGGTTTGCATTGACGGCGTAAATGGAGCCGCCGTCGGCGCTGGGGCCGTCCGTGTAGTTGCCCGTGAGGGCGCTGTTGCGGAGTACGAGCGAGGCGCCCTGCTGGAAGATCGCTCCGCCGTGCATGTTCGGCGTCAGCACGCCGGGATCGAGCGGATTGAACGTGACCGTGTGATTGTTGACGAACTGCAGGTCTTCGAGCGTGAGGTTCTCGCGGCTGAGGATGGCGCCGCCGCCGGCTCCGGAGGTGGCGTTGAACAACCCCATGCCGGAGATGGTCACGTCGATCGTCGTGGCGGCGTTTCCATCGTCAACGTTGAAAATGCGCTGGGGGCCGGCGAGCGGGTAGAGCGGGTGAATCAATCCGCCGCCGCTGAGAGACAAATCGAACGAACCCGGGCCCTCGATGGTCATCGGGGTTGTGATCTGCATCGTCGCCGGCTGATCGATCGTCAGGGACGCCGCGCTTAACGAG
>JANOIK010000684.1:0-2988 GCA_031407585.1 Planctomycetota bacterium
GCAGCCAGCGTGCCCAGTGCCTCCGCCACGACTGCCTGCACCACCGGTCGCAACTCTTTCGAGGATAGCTCGAGTCGCATTTTGGGCATCTCCGTCGGCGAGCCCCCACGCGGCCCGTAGACGCATCGCTCTGGCGGACGCGTTCTGACTAGGGTCGCGGCGTTGGGGTGCGCGAGGCGCAATTCTGGGGGTCCGATTCTGACCGGGTGGGTCTCCCGACCCGAGCCCAGGGCCGTCAATTCCTTCCCGACCTATTCCCAACCCCAAGATCCGCAATAGCGGGTGTCAGTGACACCCGCGAGGCCCCTTTTCGCGCGTTAGTAGACTCTTTCTGACACCCGTCAAAAACGCGATTGATTCGAGAAACGCCGAGGCTATCGGCAACTACTGCGAATCGTCGTTTCTCTTAGAAATCCGTTGCTCTATCCAACTGAGCTACGGGCGCGTTTGCGCTCCATCGTACCATGCCCGGCGGACCGGCATAGCCGCGTCGGCGCGGCAAGCTAGGCGGCTGTCGGGGGCCGGGCTACGATGGCTTGGATAGTTGCCCGTTGCCCCCCGCGCCGCGATTCTTTCATGGCCGAGCCTGTTGCCGCCTCCTCGAACATCGGCATGCCCGACGCCGGGCCGGCGTTCCCGGTGTTTTTTTATCGGCATCGGCAGCGAGTTCTCGCGGCGGTGCTGGATACGACGCTCGACATTGGCCGGCAGCGCGAAGGCGAGCCGGCGCCCGCGGTGCGGGTGGACCATGCCAGTGGAGCGCGGATCATCCTGGCGCCGATCGACGACGTCGAGGTGTCGCGATCGCACATCGAGGTGGCGCCGGCCGAGGGCGGTCAGGTGCGCGTGACGAATCTGAGCCGCACGTTGCCGGTGTTGTTGGGGCCGGAGCAATCGCTCGCCCCGGGCGAGTCGGTGCTCGCGGCGCCGCCGGTGCTCGCGCAGTTCGGCAGCTACTTCGTTCGCGTCGACCCGCCGGAGGAAGAGGAGCTGGTGCTGGAGGGGTTGCCCGAGCGGACGATCCCGCCGGGGAAGGGGCCGGCGCCGGCGTCGCTTGCTCGGCTGAGCGCCGACTTTGAAGAGAACTCGCTGCTGACTTGGCTCGAAACAGTGCTGGGTGTTTTTCATAGCGCCGCCAATACGCACGATTTTCCCGAGCAAGCGGCGCGAGCCGCGGTGAAGATCGTGGGCCTCGATGCGGCGGCCGTGCTGCGATGCAGCGACGATGGACGGTGGCGCGTCGAGGCGGTCCATGCGCCGCTTCGCGATGAACAAGCCGGCGCTCCGGCGTGGGCGCCGAGCCAAACCTTGCTGGGTCGCGTGAGGCGCGAGCGCCGAACGTTTCGCCACGTGCCGCCCATTGGCGCCGATACGCCGCGCAGTCTGCAGGACGTTTCTGCCCTGGTCGCGGCGCCGATTCTGGATGGGCAAGGACAAGTGATCGGCGCGCTCTACGGCGATCGCCGCAGCGGCGGTCGGTCGGGCGGCGCGCCGGAGATCAGCGCGTTCGAGGCGAAGCTCGTCGAGCTGCTCGCCAGCGGCATCGCGGCCGGGCTCGCGCGGATCAAAGAGGAGCAGGCGGCCCTCGAAGCGCGCGTACAGTTCGAGCAGTTTTTCACGCCGCAGCTGGCCGCGCAGCTCGAGCGCGATCCGCGATTGCTCGAGGGCCGCGACGCCAACGTCACTGTGCTGTTCGCCGACATTCGCGGGTTCAGCCGCATTAGCCAACGGCTCGGTCCCGCGCGCACGATGGCGTGGATTCAGGACACGATGGGCGCTCTGTCGGACTGCGTGCTCGCTCACAACGGCGTGCTGGTCGACTACATTGGCGACGAGCTGATGGCGATGTGGGGGGCGCCCGTGCCGCAGGAGAATCACGCGGAGCTCGCTTGCTACGCCGCTCGGCAGATGATGGAATCGCTCGCGGCGATCAACTCGCGCTGGCAAGCCGAGCTGGGCAGCCCAGTGCGACTGGGCATCGGGCTCAACTCGGGCGTGGCTCGAGTGGGGAACACGGGTTCGCCGCAGAAGTTCAAGTACGGCCCGCTCGGCGACACGGTGAATGTCGCGAGCCGCACGCAAGGCGCCACGAAGTATCTGGGCGCCGACTGCCTCATCACGGGCTCGACGCTGCGCGAGTTGCCCAGCGGCGCCGCGGTGCGCCGGCTTGCCCGCGTGCGCGCCGTGAACATTGAGCAGGCGATCGACCTTTACGAAATCATCGCCTCGGCGCCGCCGAACTGGGACGAGTGCTGCCGGCGGTACCACGAGGCGCTCGCGGCGCTGGAGCGCGACGATCTCGATGCGGCGACGAAACTCGCGGCCGCGCTGGCCGCGGATTTTCCGCATGACGCGGCGGTGAAGGCTCTCGGTGGCCGCGCGGCTGACGCCGGCAGTCGCGCCGCGATCGGCGATACGAGCGTCTGGCAGCTGCCGGGTAAGTAGCGAGGTCGCAAATTCGGGTGGCACGCCCAAGGTCCTCCGCAGGGCGTGGTGCGCACCAGGACGTGTTGCCACTTCACCACGCCCTGCGCGGACTTGGGCGTGCCACCCCGAGGCGAAGTTGGCCCCCTACCCCGCCGCTCAATCCTCCCACACGTCGCGGAGCGACTCCGACGCCTCGTAGCGAATTCCCTCGTCGGTGAGGATCTGCTCCGTCGAGTCGGCCAACTCATCCCGCTTGAACACGAGCTGCTCGTTGCGGTCGGCCGTCTCGAAGCGGATGAACTCATCCGTCGAATCGTGCAACAGCTCCGCGAGGTGCCGGAGGTTCTTTACCTCGACGCCGTTCAACTTGGAGATGACCCCGAGCGGCCGATTGTCGTAGCCCTTGGTGATCGGATGCGGGAACATCCGCGAGGCGATGATGACGAGCTGCTCTTCGGCGTCGGCCGGCGGATCGTACAGCCGTTTCAGCAGCGGGCTGTCGAGCGCTGCGAGCACCGGAATGCCCGCGCCGCCCAGATTGCGAATGTATTCCTGCGTCGC
>JANOIK010000707.1:0-2374 GCA_031407585.1 Planctomycetota bacterium
GCGGCGGGGCCGGCGTTGAGGCCGAAGGGGCCGTCGGGGCCGAGGTTTTTCAGGAAGAGCTCGGAGCCGGGTGCGTACTGTGAGAAGTCGACGATCAGGTCCGCGCGGTCCGCGGGGGCGAGCAGCACGTTGGTGCGATTGACGACGCTGCCGAGGAAGCCGACGTCGGTCCCAATCTGGTGCAACGGCAGCGCGGCGGCGTTTGCGTCTTCGAGGCGCAGATCGTAGAAGCGCGCGTTGGCGCCGTTGAGCATGCGGAAGCGGTACTTGCGCGGCTCGACTTCCATGAGCGGCCAGACGACGCCGTTCACGAGGTTCGTGTTGCCGTGGAAGTGCTGCACGACCGAGGCGGCGCTGGGGAAATCGTCGGGCAGACTTGCGAGCGGATCGTTGCCCATCGGCATTTGGCCATGATCGCCGTGCGGCGCCGAGCCGTCGTCGTTGGGTCCCGCCGGGTAGTAGAGCTGGCCGTTCTCGCGGAAGGAGCGGTCCTGGATGACCATCGGCACTTCGTACTTGCCCGAGGGGAGGTTGAGGGCCGCCTCCTCGGCGTCGCGAATCGTGTAGAAGCCGGCCATGCCGGCGTAGACGTTCAGGCGGGTGATCGCCATGGCGTGGTCGTGATACCACAACTGGGCGGAGCGCTGGACGTTGGGATACGTGGTGACGAGGCTGTTGCCCGCGGGGCCGCCGAGTCCGTTAGCCGCGGCGTTGGGGTTGGCCGAGAACCAGTCCTCGGGGTAGCCGTCGCTGCCCGCGGGGGTGATGCCGCCGTGGAGGTGGGTGACGGTGCGGGCCTGCGGCACGGCGCCGCCCGTGCCGTGCGTGCCGTCGCCCGCGCCGTGCAGCGTGGTGTCGTACGGCAGCAGGTGCTGGAGCGGTTGGCCCTGCGCGTCGGCGAGGTTGTTGGTCCACTTGACCTTGATCGTGGCGCCGGCGTCGACGTTGAACAGCGGGCCGGGATAAGAGTTGTTGTAGCCCCAGAGCGTCGTGGGCGCGAGGTCGCGGTGGAGCTTCTGCGTGAACTGGCTGATGGCGACTTCGTAGTAGTCGGCGCCGCCGAGCGTGCCGACGGGAGTGAGGGGGTTGTCCAGCGGATTGGGGAGCGCGTCGACGTATTTTTCCAGGACGGCGGAGTTGAGGAGGGCTTGGGCGCTGGCGCGGTTGGTTGCAATGGTGAGGACGGCGCAGGCCACTATGAGCGAGAGACCCTGAGCGCATGCCGCGCGCGGCTTTACAGAATTCCGAAACAACATGTCGACCCCTTGTGGCGACGCGCTCAGCCTTCCTTGGAATCGCCGCGCGGCGCCCCTGACACATGGGGCGGAACGCACGCGGCGCTTGTCGTCATGCCAGGGCAATTCCGAGGGCTCCGGCGGAGCCGAACGGAGAAGCGAATGCGCACCAGCTAACGAACAGGCGGAAGAATCGGCCGAGAGCGTTCGTTAGCAAAACTCGTGGAGGAGAATCTGGGTGCTGCGATGGGTCCATAATAATCCGAGAAAATGAGAGCCGCTATGGTTTGGCGGGGCGGATTGGGGGATTGCGCGATTTTGGAATTCCGCGGGTTGGGATCGAAAATACTTCGTCTGGGTGGCATGTCTGGTGCTTCACATGCCCACGCGGACGAGGGCATGCCACGCCGGGCGGGGGATTTTGGCCCCTTGCTTGGGGAGTGGTATACTTGCCGATGGCGGCTGCGGTGGCTGGCTCGACCCCTGCAACGAAGGCGGTTTCTTATGGCCTGGAATCGAAATCTCGCTTGGCCTGCGGCGTTCTTGGCGGCGGCCGGCGTCGCGTTCGGCGCCGCGATGGCTCGCGCCCAGTATGGCGGCGGTGGTTATGGCCAGCAGGGTTACGGGCAAGCGGCGTACGGCGGCGGCGGATATGGCGGCGGGGTGACGCAAGGCGGCTACGGCCAGATGGGTTCCGGTTACGGGCAGAGCGGCGGGTTTGGCGGCGGCGGCATCGGCCAGAGCGGGGGGGCGTTTGGCCAGCCGCAAAGTGCGTTTGGTCAGGCCGGCCTCATGGGCGGCGCCGGTGGGGGGCAGTTTGGCGGCGGCCAGCAAGGATTCGGTCAGCAAGGATTTGGCCAAGGCGGACAAGTCGGCCAGCGAAACTTTGTCGGCCGCGATGCGACCGAGGTGCAGAACAGCTTCCAGCAGCAGTTCGGCCAGATCCCGCCGGGGCAGGCGTTCGGCAACCCCATTCAGAATTTCAACGACCTGCGCGAATCGCGTCGCCGATGGCGGGAGCAGCAGAATGCGCCGCCGCCGATTCGCGTGCAGTTGCGGCCGGCGTTCGACCTCGTGCCGCCGCCGGTGAGCACGACTGAAGTGCAAGCGGACGTGCAGGCGCGCGTGTCGCGCGTGAT
>JANOIK010000714.1:0-3445 GCA_031407585.1 Planctomycetota bacterium
CCAACGATTCTCAAATATCCTAGCCACGCCATTGGCGGACCAAGGCGAAGCCACAGCCAGCCAATAAAATCAAAGCCAGGCCTCCTGGTTCCGGAACTGCCTGGACAGCGGCTACGCCTGGCGCACCGCTGCCCAACTGCCGCTGCCACGCCAGGAAATCGTCGCCATCCGAGTCGCCATCGTTGTCGGCGTCGCTCAGGTTGTTCTCGCCGAAGTCGCCTTGCCACTGGTTTAGGTCAGCGCCATCGACGTCGCCGTCGTCGTCGAAGTCGGCGGTGAACGTGGGCGCCACTGCCAACACGCCTGCCGTGTAGAGTTGGGCGTCGTCCCAGCGGAGGCCTGCGGCGAGCCCCGGCAGGTTGAGCGCTGCAAAACCGCCGACCAGAGCCCCGCCCCAGTCGAGAATGTCGAACGATTGGCCGGCTTGCGGCGTGAAGCCGTCGATGAGGCTCACCGCCAGGGCGCCGTCCAGCGTCACGCCGCCGGTCACGAGTAACCGATCGAAGCTGGACGCCGAGGCCAGTTCGATCAGGACTTCGGCCGCGGCAGCTTGCGTGAAGTCGCCGACAATCGAGAGCGAGTCGGCCGACGACCCCGGCGACACGAGGCCGAAGCTGGTCACGTCGCCTTCGAGCGTGCCATTGCCGTGCAATGAGCTCAGGGCGTTGATCTCGACCAGCGCCGCCGAAGCCACCCCACCATCGGCGAGCGTGAGCGACGCGACGCCGTTGTTGCCGATTAGGATTTCTTCGCCATTCAATCGGGAGCCGGGGCCGGTGACCAAGACATTGCCGGTGCTCTCGCTTCCATCGGCAATGATGATATCCGACGCACCGGCCATTGCCCCGCCTGAAACCGTCAGCGAGCCGGCGCCGTCGCCGCCCACAATCAGAAGGCCCACTTCCGAGAGAACGGCAAGCCGGGACGCGCTGCCGTCGACAACGCCGATTCCGGTCGCGAATTCTCCTTCGGCGAACACGACTTCGTTAGCAGCCTGGAGCTGGCCGCCGCCGGTGACGTCGAGTAAGCCCGACCCGAGAAAGCCGACAAAAGCGGTGCTTGCCGCGAGAGTGGACTGGGCGCCGGCAATTTGGACGGCGCCCTGAGCCCCAGGGTTTTCGCCGACAAGGACGTCCGCCGCCGCTCCCTGCAACAAGACGAGCCCGCCATCAGTAATGTTGAGATCGCCGCTTCCAAAGCGTCCGACGCTCATGTCTTGAGCTTCGACGACCAACTCGGAGCCGTCGCCGTCGACATGGACGACGCCGTTTCCTTGGGCCTGATTGCCGAGGATGGGCAGCGCTTGAAAATGAAGAATAACGTCGCTATCCGACAAGATGTTCAGCGTGCCGGCGCCCGCGTCTCCGACGACGAAGGGGTCGGCGGGCAGCGGGCTGTAGTGCTCCCACAGGGCCAGGTTTTCCAGCGTCACCTTTCCATCGGAGGCCGCCGTCCGGCCAATGATTGTGTTATTGGTCGTCAGCAAGGCTCCGCTCACCGTGACGTGGCCTTCGCCAGTGTCTCCCACCGTGAACGATTGACCGGCGTACGCCTGCGCACCGTTGGACACGGCCAGGGCGCCAGTGCCTTGCTTGCCAATGATGAGGTGCGCCGTTGTCCAGGCGGAGTTGGAACCGTCGATGACTACCTCGCCCGTCGAACCGGGCAAGTGGCCGACGGAAGCGAGCGTGTCAAACGCCCCGCTGTTGACGGTCCCGTCGTCCAGAATGTTCAATGCCCCCGTTCCCGCGTAGCCGACGTACAGGTCGCCTTCGGAATTCACAACGCCGCGCTCGAAGACGTTGAGCGTGCCGTTTCCCGCATTGCCGACGTACAGGGCGCCGCTGTTGTTCCAGGTCGAGCTCGTGCCAGCGAAGGGGCCGTAGACGCTGGCCTCGCCCGTGACGCCGGTCTGATTGCCGATGTAGCCGACCCCGCTCGTGACTCTGCCGCCCCCGTTGACCAACAGCTTGCCGTTGGCGGCGTCGCCGACGTAGAAATTGCCCGCCGCGGTCCACCGCCCTGGGCCGCTGACCAGCGCCTCCGCGGCGATGAGTTTTCCCGCGCCCGTCGTCGTCACCGTGCCCCCGATGGTCAGGCGGTCCACCGTCTCGGTGCGAGTGTTCACGTCCAGCAGCCCGCCGACGCCGACGCCGACCAGCGTATTGGCCGCTGAGATCTGTTCGTTGACGGCCAGGCGGACCGTGCCGCCGTCATAGATGTGCACGCCGCCGGGCACAGCCACGGCCCCGCCGGTCTTTTCCAGAAGCAACGTCCCCCCATGGACGATGATCGGGTTCGTGAACGTGTTGCTGACGCCGCCCGTCATCTTTACGGTCGACGAAAAGGCGTCGTCCAACCACAGGAAGCCGGCGCCGGAAATCTGGCTGGTCATCTCCACGGGATGAGCGCCGGCGATTTTCAGGGTAAAGCCGTTCAGGCTGACAAGATCGAACTGCAACGGTCCCGCCGCGGCGCTCCACGTTTGGTTGGCCGCCAACCGAAGCGACCCAAACAGGAACTGAGTATCCGCGTCGTTGTTGGTCATGCCGCCGGAGCCAATCGTGAGTTCCTCGACGCCGAGCATGACGAACCGCCCGTCGCCGCTGCTAAACGTCAGCGAGTTGATGCTGTAGGGCGTGTCCAAGATAGGCGTCTGTACGAGCCCATTCATGGCCGGCATGACGATATTGGCCGTGCCGTTGTTGGGGGGCGAAAACTGAAAGCCCGGCACGCCGTTCCAATTGGCGCCGGTTGTCCAATAGTCGTTGGACCCGCCACCGTCCCAGATCGTCCCCGCGCGCAGCGCCGCGCCGAAGATCGCAATCGCCAAAAACGCCGCTATGCGGACGACACGTCGATGCGCCTTCATGACTACGTTTCCCTTCGTGAGCTCGAAGTGAACCATTCCTTGCTAGAACCGAAATTGGGCACGATCCTTCGTAAAGCACGTTCGTTCAAGCGATAACCCCGTCGAAATGTTACCCCCATTACGCGCGTAAACTGGGAGAGTCGTCCCGCGCAACGGCTAATCCGCAGAAAAGGCGATGCCTGCCGTGTTGCCCAACTCGCGCGATGCACGTAGTCGCGATCGCGGCGAGCAACATAGCGCCCGGCTCCAGAACAGCGCCGCCCGCAGCGACGACTGACCGGCTCCCGAGTTGCTGCTGCCAAGCGAGGCGGTGATGCAGATAGCAGCCAGGTTCCGCGAGTGGCAGCAGCACTGAAGCTATTGATCCCGCAGTAGTTTCAGAACTCAACCGTGAGACGGGTCAACAACCCACGGTTTTTCGGCACTGCTCCAAGCTAGCGCCCCCTACTCTCAGGGCCGGCGTTCACCAAGACCGTTTCTCGCTGAAGACCCTAGGCACCGATGTTCGCGATGCCGCTTCGCGTCGGTGCGCCGGGGCTCTCACGCCGCTAAATTGGCGCTCCAAACGCGGCA
>JANOIK010000724.1:0-1628 GCA_031407585.1 Planctomycetota bacterium
GCTCAAACTAGCGTTCACCTTCCCCGCAGCATCCGACCCGCTCTTCGGCGCCCGCGACGAGTATCGCCTGGTCGCCCGCATCGACCAACCGCTCCCCGGCGCGACGACCGACCCCGCCGCCTCCCAAACCGCCGGCACGACAGTCGTCCTCGCCCATCTCAAGTGCACCCTCCCGCCCTCCCCAGCCCCCGACGTCAACTCCCGCGCCGACATTGCAGCCCTCGGGCGAAATCCCACCGATGACGACTCCCTCGATTTCACCGATCCAAATATCCCATAGGTACTTCCGAAGAGTTGTCCGCAGATGAACGCAGATGAACGCAGATCAATGAAGTTGTGGTAGTAGGTCAGATTGAATTGGCCTGAACCCATACCCTGCAAGCCGTGTCGCAGGTATCGGAGGAAAGGACCATGCATAAACTGACGAGAACAACGCAGACCCTCAGAAAAAGGGCCGATACGCTCCGCACATTGCTTCGCCAAGCCGCAAGCGACTATCAGCTCAAGAAGGCCGCAGAAAAAGTGCGCGATGCAAGAATCCGAGTTCTGCAAGCCAAGATTGGGGAGATGCCGTCCGTGTTACTCACCGCTCCGCAGAAAAGGCGGATCGCGAAGCTTTCCGACCAAATTGAGTTGGTAAGCGCAACGACGACAATGGAAATTCTAAGTGAATTCAAGCGGATGCTTCCAAACGCTCACGACGATTCATAATTACAATTTGCCCCCCTATCTAGCTTCTTATCTGCGTTCATCTGCGTCCATCTGCGGTTAAAATCCCCTCCCCCCTTGGTGTCTTAGTGTCTTGGTGGTTAGCCTTATCTCCTCATGATCGAACTCAAAAACTTCCGCAAAGAGTACGGCGAATTCGTCGCCGTCGAGAATCTCAACCTCAAAATCGAGGCGGGGGAGATGTTCGGCTTCATCGGGCCGAACGGTGCCGGCAAGAGCACGACCATCCGCTTTCTCGCCACGCTCCTGAAGGCCACCCACGGCGAAGGCACCGTCAATGGCCATAGCGTCACCCGCGACCCCATCGGCGTGCGTCGCAGCGTCGGCTACATGCCGGACAACTTCGGCGTCTACGACGGCATGAAGGTCTGGGAGTTCCTGGACTTCTTCGCCGTCGCCTACCAGGTGCCCCGGGTGCGGCGCAAGGAAGTGCTCACCGACGTGCTCGAGCTGCTCGACCTCACGCACAAACGCGATGACTTCGTCAACGGCCTGTCCCGCGGCATGAAGCAGCGGCTCTGCCTCGCCAAGACGCTCGTCCACGACCCCCCGGTGCTCATCCTGGACGAACCCTCCAGCGGCCTCGACCCCCGGGCGCGGCTCGAAGTCAAAGCCCTGCTCAAAGAGCTCCGCAAGATGGGTAAGACCATCCTCATTTCCAGCCACATCCTCACCGAGCTCGCCGACTGCTGCACGAGCATTGGCATCATCGAGCGCGGCCAACTGCTGCTCCACGGCCCGATCGAAAAGGTGTACCGCAAGATCCAACGTCACCGCACGCTGGAAGTCCGCTTCGCCGGTGATGCTGAAGCCGGAATCAGCCTCATCCGCAGCGATCCCAAGGTGCGCGAGCTGATCCAAGACACGCGGAGCTGCACCGTGGAACTCGCCGGCGAGGA
>JANOIK010000721.1:0-1866 GCA_031407585.1 Planctomycetota bacterium
TCACCCGCACCGGCCACGAGGTGCTGACCAACGTGCCGAAGGAACTCGACGAGTGCATCGTGGCGTAAGGGCGGCTCGGTCCACGCTTGACCCTGACATGCGCCGTCACACGTTCACGGAGTGACACGATTGGAGAGTACGACTATGGGAAGCGGAGGCGGCAGCGCCGACGATGTGTTCGACGTGCGGCGTGTGCGCCGGCTGGTCGAACTGATGCAAGAGTTCGAGCTTGCCGAGATTGATCTGCGGCAGGCCGAGCAGCGCATTCGGCTGCGCAAGGATCAGGATCCGGTCGTGGCGCCGGGCGGGTACGCGCCGATTGCGGCCGCGTATGCTCCTCCCCCGGCCGCGGCGCCGGCCTCCGCGCCGGCGTCCTCCACAGCTGCGGCTGGCGGCGGCGAGCCCGCGGGCGCTCTCTACGTGACCAGCCCGATGGTGGGCACGTTCTACTTGTCGAGCAGCCCCGATTCCCCGGCGTTTGTGAAAGTGGGCGACCAGGTGGGACCGGAGACGGTCGTCTGCATCGTCGAGGCGATGAAGGTGTTCAACGAGATTCCTGCGGAAGTCTCGGGCAAGATCACGGCCGTGCTCGTCGAGAACGCCGCGTCCGTGGAATACGGCCAAAAGCTATTCCGCGTGGAGAAGTAACCGCCGCCGCGAGGCGAGCGAACGAAATCGGGCTTAACCACCAAGGCACAAAGACACCAAGAGGGGACGGCGGAAAAGGCAAGAACACTAATAACCACTAATCCCCGCTAATCAGATAAGCGATTATTAGCGGCTATCAGTGTTCCTCCCTCATTCATTCCTTGGTGTCTTTGTGTCTTGGTGGTTAGGTCTTCCCACCTTGGCGTCGGTTCAACTTCCCTGCCTCATAATTCCCAAGCCATGTATTCCAGAATTCTCGTTGCCAACCGGGGTGAAATCGCGTTGCGGATCATCCGCGCGTGCCGCGAGATGGGCATCGAGACGGTCGCGATTTTCAGCGAGGCCGATCGGGGCGCCCACTACCTGAGCCTGGCCGACGAGGCGTTTTGCGTCGGTCCCGCACGTCCGGCCGACAGCTATCTGCGAATTGCCAACGTGATCAGCGCCGCCGAGGTCGGCAACGTGCAGGCGATCCACCCCGGCTACGGCTTTCTCGCCGAGAACGCGCACTTCAACGAAATCTGCCGTAGCTGCAACATCGACTTCATCGGCCCGTCGCCCGAGGCGATGGCGCAGCTCGGCGACAAGGACGCGGCCCGCAAGCTGGCTCGCAAGGCGGGCGTGCCCGTGGTGCCCGGCAGCGCGGGAATCATCGAGCATGCGGATGAGGCGCTGAAATTCGCCCACGAGGTCGGCTTTCCGGTGCTGATCAAAGCCGTGGCCGGCGGCGGCGGGCGCGGCATGCGCGTCGCGGCGAACGACCTCGCCTTGAAGAGCGCCCTGCAGCAGGCGCAGGCCGAGGCCGAGGCGGCGTTCGGCAATGGCGCCGTGTATCTGGAGAAATACATCGAGCAGCCGCGGCACGTCGAGGTGCAGGTGCTGGCGGACTCGCAAGGAAACGCGGTGCACCTGTACGAGCGCGACTGCTCGGTGCAGCGGCGGCACCAGAAGTTGATCGAGGAAAGCCCCAGCCTAAGCATCTCGCCGGCGACGCGCACGGCCATGTGCGACGCGGCCAAGCGGCTGATTCTGGAAGCCAAGTACGTGAACGCCGCGACGGTCGAGTTCATCGTCGATCGCGACGGCAAGTACTACTTCATCGAGGTCAACGCGCGGATCCAGGTCGAGCACCCGGTGACCGAGCTGGTGACGGGCATCGACTTGATCAAGCAGCAGATTAAGATCGCCGCGGGGGCGCCGTTGCCGTTCACGCAGGAC
>JANOIK010000793.1:0-1761 GCA_031407585.1 Planctomycetota bacterium
TGGCCGCTCCAACTTTGTCGGGATCTCGGCAACCTAGCCGCCCGCCTCGAGCACGATGCGGATCTCTTCGGCGGACATGCCGCGGTCGAGCATGTCTTGCTTCAATTTGGCGGCGATGCCGGTCCTGCGCGCCGACCGCCAGGCGAGAGCCAGGACGAGCGTCACCATGGTAAGAAAGACGCCCGCGATGGCGAAGATCGGGATCATGTCGTTCGGTTGGATCATGGACAAGAATTCGGTCATGGCTTGGGACTCTCAGCGGTTGACTGGGAGCGAAAAGGAACGAGGGTGCGGGCGGGAATCGATGCTCTCAGTCTAATTCGCCGCGATTTCGTGGATATTGGGAATTCTCCGCCTTAATCCGTGGCCGGCCCCGGCGGAATTGCGCTGCGAAGCTTCTGCTCGAGCTCCTCGGCCATGACGAGCTTCGCGGTCTTCTCGGCGTAGGAATCGCCCTTCACGTAGGCGACCTTGGTTTTCCAGTAGTCGAGTCCTTCGATGAGCGTCTCGATTTCGGCAGCGTCGAGGTCGATGGTCATGGCGCTATTTCCCTCCGGCTCTCATTTCGTGGGAGCTTTCTCGGGGGGGCACGCTCGTCGCGGAGAGCGACCGTTCGGAACGACTCTCGCTTTCGCCTTTCACTGGTTGGAGCGACGCGAAGTGAGTGAAGTCGTTCTCCGCCGATTCGCGACGCCGTGGGCCGCCCTCGCCGGCGAGGCCTGCGGCCTTTGCCGCTTCCAACTCGGCCTGGACGCGATCGATCTGGTCGGTTCTCTTGTCCGCGACGACGCCGGCGAATCTTGACGCCGCGGCTTCCACGGCTTGCTCGGCCAAGACGCGCTGCCAGCGCTCTTCGAAGTCTGTTGCGCGCTCAAGTGCGACGTCGCGCTCTCGCGTCAAGCGCTCAACGCTTTCCCGGAGGCTTGAGTTCTCGGCAGACTCTGCGGTCTCGTCGATTTCTTGTTCTTGTTCTTGGATGTCTTGCCCTGCTTCCAGGGCAGCGGCATCCGTTGGCGGTTGGCGCGATTCGAGCCACCGACTCCAAGGCAACCAAACGGCGATGGCCAACAGCGCGCTCGCGACGGAAACATACCATCGCGCGAGCGGGCGCGATGCGAGCGATGATTGAACCCAGGCGATCGACTTTGTGAAGTTTTGGTTAAGCGACCAAATACAGAATACGCCTGGAACCAGCAGGGCGATGCACGCCAGCGCTTTAACGGCGATGATGAGAATCTCGTCGATCGACATGGACGCGTCTCGGGAAGAGGAAGCCAGCAGCATACCACGTACGCGGCGGTATTTTGCGCCGATCCGGTTTCGCAGGCTTTCGGGATTTTCCGCGGTAGGCCGCGGACCCACTCCTTTCCTGCTGATTTCCTTTGCATCGGCGTGGGTTTTAGCATAGTTTCAAGGGGCTTGGCGTGAGCGCGCTCACGCGACCTGCGCCCCTGGACGTCGTGGGTGCTCTTCGCTCATTGCTTCTGGCAGTCACTCTCCTCTGACGCACGGATAGGCGCTGTGATCTCACTCTTTGGGCGGTCGGTCTGTCGGTTGGGATGCGCGCTCATGGGCGTGCTTGTCGTCGTGAGCGTCTCGCCCGAGAGGGCCCGCGCTGCAGTCGAGGACTTGCTCGGCGATACGATCGCGTTCTCCGGCGCCACGCTCAACCTGCGCCCGTACGTCACAATGCCGGAGGCGAACAACGACATCATCAGCACGACGACCCGCCGCGGCGATCGCCGGCTGTACGTCACGACG
>JANOIK010000727.1:0-8706 GCA_031407585.1 Planctomycetota bacterium
GCGATCACGAAATCGTGCACCACCTGTCCGCGGGCCGTCACCGCGATGAGATGTTGCTTGAACGTGCCGCCGATTTCAAGTTTGTTCGCGATCATCCACAGACGGCCATACTCGTCGGCGGCAATCGGATTCCACGCGGAGATTTCGTAGCCGCCGATGCTCGTGAACGTCAAGTCGCTGCCGGTGAACTCGGAGATAAGGTGTAGCTTGTGCTCGGATGTGACCACGGCCATGGTGGCCTGCAGCCCCTGGCCCAGTCGGATGGCGGAAATCGGCGTGACGCCAATCGTAAAACGTTGCGAGCTGACGGCGACTTGCCCGGCGGTCTCGACCAATCGCACGCGCTCAATCCGGTGGATCGCCGGCGTCGTGATCAGCAACTCGGCTGTGAGCGTGCCGGGGCCCGTGTCGCCGCTTCCCGAGATAACAGTCGGAAATCCGTTCTCTGGCGAGGCAAAACCCGGGCCTGGGTAGTAGACGGCGCCGACGCCAAACGCCCCACCGGAGAAGCGGGCTCGCGCGACGGGAGCTTGATACACTGCCTGCGAGTCGAAGCCCAAGAGCACGCTATCCTGCCGATTGTTCACGACGACGAGATTGCGGTCGTCAAGCACGATGATGTCCGTCGGATCGATGGCGCGGAGGGCCGTCGTCGCGCGATCGAGTCCCAACGGGCCGTGCAGGTCGAGCTGATGGCGCGCGCCCGTGGCGCGTTCGATGAAGTCGATGTAGCCGTCCCGATTCGCCGCGATGAAATAGCGGCCCATGATCGCGCCGCCGTAGGACGGTTCGCCGCCCACGTCGTGCTGTCGCGTGACGGCGCCCGTCGCCACATTGACTTCAATGATCGCGTGCAGCGACGGCTGCGTGACGTACAGCCGGTTGTACGTCGCATCGTACTGCACATCGTACGCGATGCCCGGCAGCGGGATCGTCCGCTCCCAGACGAGCGCGCTGCCCTCGATGCGGTAGACCTTTAGCTCCTTGACCCGGATGCTTACCACGGCGAAGCGATTGGCCCCGATGGCCGTCACGGCGATCGGATCTTGGAAGACGAGCGCTCCGGTAAGCACGCGCCAAGCGACCGGATCCACGAGAATCACATCGCCCGAGTTGCGGGCCGTGATGACGAGCTGCGAACCGACCCAAGCAATGTCGCTCGCGCTCGATCCGACGTACAACGGAACGCCGATCACCTGCAGCGTCGTACGGTCGAGACGGTACAGAAACGAAGCGCCGCCCTGCTCGCCCTCGCCGGTGATGGCTAGCACCTGCCCCGGGTTGGCCGGATCGGCCAGCAGTTTCCACGGATAGGCCACGCCGCGGCCGAGGGCCAGCGGATCGCTCGCGGGGCGCGCCGCCAAGTTAAGCTGGTACGAGAGCCCCTGCGGCGTCGGCGCTGGATGGGTCTCCGCTGGGTAGACGAGATTCACTTCCGCGAGGCCCGACAGTGCGAGGGTGCGCACAGGGCTCGCTAACTGCCCCGACGCGCCGGAGCCAGTGAAATTGTCGTCGCCGCCGGTGGCCGTGAGCCACGCCCGATCGACGCCGCCGCGGCCCGCGCGGACGGTGAATCCCTCGAACCCCGCGGCCACGTTGCGCACGCCGCCGCCGGTGAGCGAAGTTGTATTCGCTTTCGACTCGACTTCGTCGGACGTTTCGCCGTCGTTGAGCGTCGCGATGTCGTAGCCCTCGCCCGCTTGGGCGAACACCGCGTCGAACGCCTTGGCCTCGATGCTGTAGCCGCTGCCCGTCAGGCGGCTGAAGATCGGCCAAGTCACCAGTTCGTCGTTGCCGGTTGTGCCCGTGAGCTCGGCCACGTCGTTGCCCGCGACGCCGCCGCGGGCGACAACCTTCTCGAAGTCGTACGCCACGTGATGAAAGTTCGGACCGATGAGCCGCGACTCGCCGGGCTTGCCAAGGAACCGATCGTCGCCGGCGCCGCCGTGCATCTCCGCGAGGTCGCCTTCGCCAGCTAGCGAGCGAGCGTAGACCTTGGAGAAGCCGAACGCCGTCGAATCGTGCACCGCGTTGAACGACCGGGCGGTCGTCTCGCGACTGCTGAAAACGTGGGCCCCCGTCAGGTTGTAGAACCACGCGACGTCGTTGGGATTACCGTCGCTGAGCGCGGTGACATTGGCGAAGCCGTACGCCACGTTGTCGTAGCCCGTGCCGAACATGCGGGCGTAGGCGTCGCGGTCGGCGAAGGTGTCGACGCCGGCCGCGTCGTAGAACCTCACCGCCTGGCCGGGCGCCCCGTAGACCTTGATGCTCTCGGTGGTCTCGACGACCACTTCGCGCGCTGGCTGAGCGGTGGACGCGGCGTTGAATAGCCGCGCTGCGCCGGGCCGTAGCTCGGCGTATCCCGAGGTCCAGGCCGTGATCGAATCCTGCCCGCCGCCGCCGCTGAACACGATGCGCGTGACCGTCGCCGGCACGGCGTAGCTGATGTTGTTCACCCGCACCGGCTTGGTCGAGTCGTGCACGAAGGCGTACACGTCGGCGGCGTCGGTGCCGACGATGCGCATCGTGTTGCCTGCGACTTGCACCGACGCGAGCGCGATGCGCGCTTCGAGGCGTTCGATTTGCAGAGTGCGATGGGACTCGCGGCGCATGGGCAAAGCTCGGCGGGGAGGCGCGCGGGGCCGCGATGGCGGCCAGCAAGTGCTAGCAGCCCCGGGGCGCCTGCATGAGTTGTATCGACCGAAGACGAGAACGAACCGAAGAGGGGGCGGAGTATTTCAGACCCGGTCGTCCTCCGGAAGGGCGGATTTTCGGGATCTTGGCCCGAAAGAAGAGGGCGGGATTGGCCGGGGATTGTCACGTCCGGGAGGTCCGGCGTCATTCTGCCGCCGCCGCTAACGGCCCCGCAAATACCGCCATCTGATCTGGCTCCTGGCCGCTGTCATCGCCATAATCCCGCCCCCAATCTCCGGCGAATCACGCCCCTCCTCCGAGGCCGCTCCCGATGGCGCGTTCCACCCCCCTGCCCTTCGCGCCGCCGCTGGTCGGTCAGGATGAAATCGACGAGGTCGTCGACACGCTGCGTTCGGGTTGGCTCACGTCGGGCCCGAAAACGCGGCTGTTCGAGCAGCAGTTCGCGGCCGTGGTCGGGGCGCCAGCGGCGCTCGCGGTCAACTCCTGCACTGCCGCGCTGCACCTCGCCCTGCTCGCTGCGGAAATCGGCCCCGGCGATGAAGTCATCACATCCTGCTGGACCTTCGCCGCGACGGTGAATGTCATCGAGCATGTCGGCGCCACGCCAGTGATTGTCGACGTCGAGCCGGACACGCTCAACCTCGACCTCGACGCGGTCGCCGCCGCGATCACGCCGCGGACGCGCGCGATCATTCCGGTGCATTTCGCGGGCCGAGCCGTCGACATGACGCGGCTTCGCGCGATTGCGGCGAACTGCGGCGCCCTGCTGATCGAAGACGCCGCCCACGCCATCGGCGCCGCCCACGACGGCCGGCCCGTCGGCAGCGGCGACAACCCCGCCGCGTTCAGCTTCTACGCCACGAAGAATCTGGCGACCGGCGAGGGCGGCATGCTCACCGGGTCGCCGGAATTCCTTGACCGCGCTCGCGTTCTGAGCCTGCACGGCCTGAGCCGCGAGGCGTGGAGCCGGTACCGAGCCGGCGGGGCGTGGCGGTACGACGTGGCGGCGGCCGGGTTCAAGTACAACATGAGCGACCTGCAGGCGTCGCTCGGGATTGCCCAACTGCGGCGTTTTGCGGCCATGCAGGACCAGCGGCGGCGCATCGTGGCGGCGTACAACGAGGCGTTTCGGAATCTCGACGAAGTCGCGACGCCCGAGCTCGCCGGCGACGCTGCCGCGCCGGGCGATCACGCATGGCATCTCTACGTGCTGCGGCTGCGGAACGGCGCCCTCGCGATCACCCGCGACCAGTTCATCGACGAGCTCACCGCCCGGCAAATCGGCTCGTCCGTACATTTCATCCCGATTCCGATGCACTCGCACTACCAGCGCACGTACGGCTGGCGGATCGCGGATTTTCCGGTCGCGCAGCGGGAGTTTGAAGGCGTCGTCAGCCTGCCGCTGAGCGCCGCAATCACCGAAGCCGACGCGGCTGACGTCGTTGAAGCGGTCGCCGACATCGTGCACCGCCACCGAACACGGAGGCGCGTCGCGTGAAGCGTGCCGTGGACCTCATCATCGCCGTGGTTGCACTCGTGCTGCTGGCGCCGTTGCTCGCGGGCATCGCGGCGGCGATTCTGCTGCGCGACGGACGGCCCGTGATCTTCCGCCAGGTGCGCGTGGGGCAGTTCGGCCGGCCGTTTCGCATCTGGAAATTTCGCACGATGGTGAACGGCGCCCAGAGCCGCGGCGGGTCGCTGACGGTCGGCGTCGATCCGCGCATCACGCCGATCGGGCACTGGCTGCGGCGGCATCGGCTCGACGAGCTGCCGCAACTTGTCAACGTGCTCCGCGGCGAGATGACCCTTGTCGGCCCGCGGCCGGAGACGCCCGACAACGTGGCCGCCTACTCGCCCGAAGAGCAAGCCGTGCTGCGGCTGAAGCCTGGTGTGACTGACGTCGCGAGCATCGCGTACCGCCACGAAAGCGAGTTGCTCGCCGCGGCCGCCGATCCTCAAACCGCGTACCGGCAGGTGATTTCGCCGGCAAAGATTCGGCTCAGCCTCGACTACGCGCGCGGGGCCAACGTGCTGACCGACCTGCGCGTGATGCTGCAAACTGCTCGCTGTCTGTTGGGATAGCGACTTGCTGGGATAACACCGTCGATGTCAAACAATCGCACCACCGCCACGTGGCAACCGACGTTCGTCGGCATCGGCGCGGCCAAGTGTGCCACCACCTGGTGCTGGGAGGCGCTGCGGCAACATCCGCAGATCGACGCCGGCCAGCCGAAGGAGATCGACTTTTTCCGCCTCCACTTCGACCGCGGCGTCGACTGGTACGCGAGGCACTTTCGCCGCCCCGAGGCGCCGGTGCGCGGCGAGATCACCCCGCTGTACATGGACGACCCGCGCGTGGCCGAGCGAATCGCGGCGACTTTCCCACACGCAACGCTGCTGGTCGTGCTGCGAAATCCCTACGAGCGGGCCCTGTCCAACGTATTGCACGACCTGCGCGATCTGGACGGCGGCGTCGCCGGCGCCGCGGAAGCGCGCGTGCGCGAGATGGTCGCGAGCGATCCGAAATTCCTGCGCCGCAGCCTGTACGCCGAGCAGTTACGGCCGTTCGTCGAGCGCTTCGCCCGGCGCCAGTGCGCGGTGCTGTTTTACGAAGACCTCGAGCGCGACCCGCGGGCGTTTCTGCGGCAGTTGTACGCCGCGGTGGGGGCGAGCCCCGACTTTACGCCGGCGAATTGGGACGCCGCGGTGAATCGCACGCAAGACTACCGCTGGCCCCCCGCGTTCAAGACGCTGCAGCTTGCGTCCCGTGGCGCCAACGCGCTGCCGCCGACGCGCGCCGCCATGCAGTGGCTGTACCGTCGCACGCGGCTACGCGAGTGGACGCTCGCTCGGCTGTCGGTCCACCGCGGGCGGCCGGCGTTCGATTTCGAGCGCGTGTTCGGCGCCGCCGCGGTCGAGCGCATTGCTCGCGATGTTGCTGAACTCCGCTCGCTGCTCCAGATCGAGCTGCCCGGGAGTTGGTCAGCGCCCGCCGATCGGCTTACCCCCGCGGCGTAAGGATGAACCCCGTGCTCGCCCCAACCGCACACCCGACGCGATTCACCAACGCCGCCGCGGCGTCGCTGCGCTTGCCCGCGCGCACTCGGACGGCGTCGCACGCACTCGCGATCGTTGGCGTCGCCCTCACATTCTTTCTCGCCGCAGACGCGGGCCTGGTGACCAAATACGATGGCGTCGCCGTCGCCACGGTGCTCGCAGTGTTGCTGCCACGGCTGGGGCCCTGCTTGCTCGTGCTGGTGATCTCGGTTCACGACGCACCGGGCATGGCCACGCCATCGCTGTATCTCGGAGTCGCGGGCGTCGCGTTCGGCATGGGGCTCGACGAAATCCTGGCGTCGCGACGCCGGCGCATGCAGCTACCGCAACGGGTCACTGTGCTACTGGCGCTCGTGGCCGGCCTCGCGGCGTACGGCATCCTGTCGTCGTGGCTCAACGAATGGCTCGCTGGCCGCGAGCAATCGCCCCACCGCCATTACTCAGTCATCGCGGGACTCATGGCGGCGATGCCCCTCATCGCATGGCTGGCATGCCGCCGCGTGGCCGAAAACTCCGCCGCACGGCGCGAGTTGGGCATCGCATGCTGCTGCGCGCTGGCACACGTCTTGGCGATCGTCGCACTCCAGTGGCACTACGGCGTGTTCTTCGGCAAGAGCCACGCCGGCGCCCTCGAGATCGGCGGCGCCGCGCAACTGGTCGACGCCGGCGCTCGCGGGATCAGTCGCTTTACGGGGCCGTTCCTCACGCCGAACAACCTGGCCTACGTGCCCGCGGTGCTGCTGCTGCTCGTACTGTGGACAAGCGACTCGGCAAAAATCACCAAACGCTTCCTCGCCGCGTACGTGCTGGTGGGCGGGGGACTGGCGGTGCTCGGCGCATCGCGGTCGATGCTGCTGTTCTTCGCCGCGTCGAGCGCCCTCATGTTCTGGCGCCGGTCGAAGCTAGCGTCGATCGCCCTGGCTCTCGCCGTGCTCGCCGTCTTCGCCGACGGCCTGATCGGCGACGGCGCCTGGGTCTTCGCCCGGCTCGACGACCTGTCGTTCGCGGGCAGCACGCGCGAGCTGCTGTGGGACACGGTGATCAACGACTTCGGCGTCCTCCAGTGGGTTTTCGGCGCCGGCGTGTCGCACTGGGACGCGATGTTCGAGCGCGTGTACTTCGACGACCGGGTGTCCGACCCCCACAACTGGGTGCTCTCCGCGATGGGCATGTTCGGCGTGTTGGGGTTGCTGTTCTACGCGAAGGTCGGCGCCGCGCTGGTTCGCCTCGCACGCGTGTCGACGCCCGCGCGGCAGGCCGTGGCCGTGAACATGATCGTGCTCTACTTCTTCCGCGACCTGATGGGCGTGCAGTACCTGCTCAACAATCACCCCAACACGTGCCTCAACTGGCTACTCATCTGCCTGGCGGTCGGCGCCGCGCCGGTCGAGATCCGTCGGACGGCTGGTCGAACTGTTTCCAGTGCCAACATCCCCAGCAGAACCGAACGCTAGCGCGTGCCGGCTGATCGAGCCAAGGAAATCCATGTCGACCGTCCCTGGAGCCCAGGCGCCCGCGTGGCGCCTGCCCGAACGCCTGCTGCGTAACGTGCTGAGCAACAGCGCGTCGACCGCGCTGGGCGCCGGGGCCCAGTTGGTCGCGCTGCTCGTGACGAGCCAGTGCC
Source organism: Planctomycetota bacterium (assembly GCA_031407585.1). Classification (GTDB taxonomy): domain Bacteria; phylum Planctomycetota; class Planctomycetia; order Pirellulales; family Lacipirellulaceae; genus Lacipirellula. The sequence goes on from JANOIK010000727.1 coordinate 7,340, forward strand.
TCGCCACGCCCGCATACGCCGCGTATCTCGTGGCGATCGCGCTGGTCGGCGTGGCCGAGATGGCCTCGGATTTTGGCGCGCGTGTGTGGGCCGCCCAGCAGTTCGCCCTCGGCGAGCGACCGGCCGCGGTTCTCCGCAGCGCGCTCGCCGCCAAGGGGTTGTACTCGGCGCTCATGCTGGCGGTGCTCGCCGTGTTGCCGATGAACGGGATCGGCCTGGCGGACATCCTGCTTTGCGGTCTCGTGGCGATCACCCAGTCCAGCAGCGATCCCACGCTGTGGTACCTGCGCGGCATCGCGCGGCTCGACGTCGAGGCAGTCATCGTGTTGGCCAACCGCATCGCCGCGGCCGCCGCGGCGTGCGTGCTGGCGCTCGCGGGCTACGGCGTGACCGCGATTCTCATCGCGTGGCTCGTGACGAACCTTGTACGCATTGCCGTGAGCGTCGGGCTCCCCGCGACGCGGCCGTTATTCCAGCGGACAAGTGCTCGGGTGGCACGCCCAAGGCAAGACGACGCACGCCGATTCTCCGCCCTCCTCGCGATCACGCTCCCGCTCGGCGCTTCGCTCCTGCTCATCAGTCTCTTCCAACGCGCCGGCGTCCTGCTCATGGACTCCGCCGGCACGCCGCTGGACGTCGCCCTGTTCGGCACGAGTTACAAGTTCGCATCGACCGCCAGCCTGCTCGCTACGAGCATCGCGCTGGCCCACTTCCCGGAACTGGTCCGCCAAATCGGCGCCGGCCGCACCGAAGACGCCAACCGCATCCTCCGCCACGAAGTCCTCGGCGTCACCGCCCTGTTCGCGCCGCTGTGCCTCGCAGGCATCGTCGCCGGGCCGCTGCTGGGCGAGGCGATTCTCGGCGCCGGGCTCGCCGACGCGGGCCGCGTGTTGTCGGTCCTCATGCCGGGGCTCTTCATTTCGTCGGTGAACATCGCCACCAAGTTCACGCTCAACGCGCTGGGCCGCAACTGGCTCGACGCCGCGTACGCCCTGGCAGGCCTCGCCGCGTTCTGCGTCCTGTTCTACGCCCCGATCTGCGACTCGATGTGCCTGCGCGCCGCCATCGCGTGGACAGCGGGGGAAACGCTCATCTTCCTGCTCCGCGGCCTGGCGATCCGCCGCGGCAGTTCGGGATTGTCCGTGCCCGCGCCGTTGGTCCTTGCCGTCACTGCCGCTCTTTCACTCGCCGCAATATTCGTTTGGCAAATCTCGTAGTTGAGGATACCTATTTGGCCTGAGCGCGCCGCATAGAAAGAGAACCCTCCGGTCCCCTCCCCTCGGCGGGGAGGGCTAGGGTGGGACGGGACGACGTGGACCGAACACACGCATGACGGGGCAGCCGCGGCGGGCGCTAGCGGCCCCACC